>CAXTFX010000171.1:0-8613 GCA_964243185.1 uncultured Chthoniobacterales bacterium | reverse complement strand
GCTCCAGGACTTCACCGCGCAGGAGAACGTGATGATCCCCATGCGCCAGCTCGGCCGCCTGCACGAAGCCGACATGGCCGACCGCGCCGACTGGCTGCTCGACCAGGTCGGCCTGGGCGAAAAGGCCTACCGCAACAGCCGCCACCTCTCCGGCGGCGAGCAGCAGCGCGTCGCCATCGCCCGCGCCCTGGCCAACGACCCCGAGGTCATCCTGGCCGACGAGCCCACGGGCAACCTGGACACGGCCAACTCCGACCGGGTCTTCGCCCTGCTCACCCGCGTGGTGAAGGAGCAGCAAAAGGCCCTCCTGCTCGTCACTCACAACCCGGCCATCGCCGAGGCCTGCGACGTGGTCCACACCATGCGCGACGGCGTGATCGTGAACGAGCGGCGGCGGTGACAACCCCGCCCCGGAGGGAGGCAGGCCCTTGCCTCCCCGACGTTGCCTTTGACACCTCGCCCCTGGCAGCCGGTGAACGGGCAACGGGCCAAAACCGCAAAAGGGTGCCGGCGGCGCGGGGGAGATCGTCGGGAGACAACGTCAGGGAGACAAGGGCCTGCCTCCCTCCAGGGCTCGCCCTTGGCATCCGCCCCGGCTTGGCTAATGGTCTCCCCCCGCCTCATGCCGCCGTCGTCCCCCGATCCGTCTCCGCCCGCCGCCCTCTCCGCCGAACGCGCCCTGGCCCTCCACGAGGAGGCCGCCGCCGACCGCCGCCGGGCCGAGGCGGCCCGCCAGGAAGCCGCGGAGCTTCGCGCCAAGTTGGCGAAAACCACCGCCGCCCTCGCCGGGGCCGACGCCGAGCTCGCCGACGCCCTGCGCGAGCGCGCCGACGCCTGGCGGGAGCTCACCGCCGCCAACGACGCCCTCTCCGGCCTGCGCACCCACGCCGGCAGCCTGGCCACCGAGCGCGCCGGCTTACGCAAGGAAATCCGCGCCCTCCGCGTCGAGGCCGAGCGCCTTCGCACCGAGCACGGGCTGGCCACCTCCAGCCTCCGCGCCGCCCAAGCCGACCTCGAAGCCGACCGCGGCCGGGTTCGGGCCATGCGCGACTCGCTGTCCTGGAAAATGACCCTGCCCCTGCGCGTCGTCGGTCGCGCCCTGCCCGCCCTTGCCGGCCGCGCCGGAGGGCAGATGGCTAACGGCGACGCCGGGCCGGGCGGTGACACCGGCGCCCTCGCCGTCGGCCGCGGCGCGGACTTCCAATTCGGTCTCGACCTGCCGAAGGACTGGAACCTCGACGACCGCCGCGCCCGCATCGCCGGCTGGTGCGTCGCGCCCGGGGGCCGCGGCCTGCTCACCGCCGCCCGCGTCGTCTGCCGCGGCGTCGTCACCGAGGGCCGCTACGGTTTCCCGCGCCCGGACGTGGCGACCAACCTCGGGCTGGACGGCGGCCGGGAGAATTGCGGCTTCGACATCGACGTGGACCTGCCCGCCGGCCCCTGCTGGGTGAACCTGGAGATGCGCGACGCCGACGGCCAGTGGCACCGCGTCGGCGAGTTCCAGGCCCGCACCCCCACCGGCGCGTTCTGGGCCCTCAAGCGCCGCGTCACCGGGCCGACCGTCGCCGAGAACGCCACCTCCCTCGGCCTCGACACGCCCTCCGACTGGAACCTCCTCTCCAAGCACCTCCGCATCGCCGGCTGGTGCCTGCCCCCCGCCGGCGGGCGCATCACCGCCATCCGCGCCGTCTGCGGCAAGACCGTCGCCCTGGGCCAGCACGGCTACCGGCGCCCGGACGTGGCGGAGCTGTTCTCCCTCCAGCCCGGCACGGAGAAGTGCGGCTTCGAGATCTTCATTGACCTGCCCGGCGGCCGGCACACCCTGCACATCGAGGTCTGCGACGAGCACGGGCGCTGGCACGTCGTCGGCCGGTTCCCCTTCAAGGCCCCGCTCCTCGCCCGCATCGCCGCGAAGACGGAAGCCGATTCCATCTCGGACTACGCCACCTGGGTCGGCACGCACGACACCTTCTCCCCCTCCCTGCGCCGCTGGGTGCGCGCCCGGTCGGAGGCGTTGAGCTTCAAGCCGCTCATCTCCGTGGTGATGCCCACCTACAACACCCCGGAGCGCTACCTCCTGCGCGCCATCGAGTCCGTCCGCGACCAGGTCTATGACCACTGGGAATTCTGCATCGCCGACGACGCCTCCACCCAGCCCCACGTCCGCGCCATCCTGGAGCGGTTCGCCGCCAAGGACAAACGCTTCAAGCTCACCTTCCGCGAGCGGAACGGCCACATCTCCGCCGCCTCCAACTCGGCCTTGCTAACGGCCACCGGCCAATACGTCGCCCTCCTGGACCACGACGACGAGCTCGCCCCCGGCGCCCTCTACGCCGTGGCCGACGAGATCAACGCCCACCCCGACGCCGAGCTCCTCTACTCCGACGAGGACAAGATTGACGCCCAGGGCCGCCGCTTCGGCCCCTACTTCAAGCCCGACTGGAACCCCGACCTGCTCACCGGCCAGAACTACCTCTGCCACCTCCTCGTTTACAAGGCCGAGCTGATCCGCTCCTTGGGCGGCTTCCGCGTCGGCCTGGAGGGCAGCCAGGACTGGGACCTCATCCTGCGCGCCACCGACGCCCTGGACCCGGCCAAGATCCGCCACATCCCCCGCATCCTCTACCACTGGCGCGCCATCGCCACCTCCACCGCCCTCATCACCGAGGCCAAGAGCTACATCATGACCAGCGGCGAACGCGCCCTGCGCGACCACTTCGCCCGCCGCGGCGAGAACGTCACCCTCCTCGAAACGGCCGAGGGCTACTGGCGCGCCAAATACCGGCTCCCCGACCCCCCGCCGCTCGTCAGCATCGTCATCCCCACCCGCAACCAGGTGGCCGTCAACAACGGCTCCGACGACCCCGAGACCCTCGACTACCTCTCCCGCCTGCCCCGCATTGACCCCCGCTGCCGCGCCGTGGACTACGACCGGCCCTTCAACTACTCCGCCATCAACAACTGGGCCGTCCGTGAACACGCCCGCGGCGACCTCGTCCTCCTCCTCAACAACGACATGGAGGTCATCACCCGCGGCTGGCTCGAGGAGCTCGCCGCCCAGGCCGCCCGCCCCGAGATCGGCTGCGTCGGCGCCATGCTCTATTACCCCGACGATACCATCCAGCACGCCGGCGTCGTCCTCGGCACCGGCGGCGTCGCCGGCCACGCCTTCAAGTATTTCCCCCGCGGCGAGGGCGGCCACAACTCCCGCGCCCGCCTGCCGCAGAACTACTCCGCCGTCACCGCCGCCTGCCTGATGATCCGCCGTGGCACGTTCCTCGCGGTCGGCGGTCTGGACGAGGAAAACCTAACGGTCGCCTTCAACGACATTGATTTCTGCCTCAAAGTCCGCGCCACCGGCCTGCGTAACCTCTGGACCCCCTTCGCCGAGCTCTACCACCACGAGAGCGCCTCCCGCGGCCTCGAAACCACCCCCGAAAAGGTCGAACGCTTCGGCCAGGAGATCGAAACCATGCGCGCCCGCTGGGAGGCCATCCTACAGAACGACCCGGCCTATAACCCGAACCTGACGCTCAAACGCGAGGACTTCTCCTTCGCCAGCCCCCCGCGGTTGGCGAAAACCTGGGGCGACCTCGCGGTGTAGAGGTGGACGGCGCGGTTCGCCCATGCTCGACCGAATTTACCGGATCCACCCTCGTTTCCTGCCCCTGCTCGCCCTGTTCCTCTGCGTGCTCGGCGCCCGGCTCTGGCTGGTGAACCGTTACGGGAACGCCCTGCCGTATTGGGACCAGTGGGACGGCGAGGGCGGCGAGCTCCTCCGCCCCTGGCTCGACGGGCAACTCCACCCCGCCGACCTGTTCATCCCGCACGCCGAGCACCGCATCGTCCCCACGCGGTTGACGGCCCTGGCGCTCGCGGCCATCACCGGCCGATGGGACGCGCGGCGGGAGATGATCTTCAACGCCGCCCTCGTCGCCGCCATCGCCGTCGCGTTGGCGAACCTCCTGGCCGGCGAACGGCGGCGAACGGCCGCCGCCTCCCTTGGCGTCGCCGCGCTCTTCGCCCTGCCGTTCGCCTGGGAGAACACCCTCGCCGGCTTCCAATCCCAATTCTACTACCTGCTCGGGGCCTCGCTGCTCACGCTCTGGGGCCTCGGCACCCGCCCGGCCGGTTCCCCCGGCTGGTGGCTCGGGGCCGCGGGCGCGTTCGGGGCGCTGGTGTGCATGGGCAGCGGCCTGCTCGCGGCGATGGCCGTCGGGCTCTGGACGCTGTGCCGGCTCGTGCCCGCCCGCCGGGGACCGACGGGCGGGGAGCTGGCGACCCTGGCCGTCTGCCTCGCCGCCGTCGCCCTCGGCGTGTGGACGCGCGTCCCCGTGCCGCAACACGCCGGGCTGCGCGTGGAGAACGCGGGGAAATTCGTCGTCGCCCTTGGCCGCTGCCTGGCGTGGCCGCGCGTGACCGAGCCCGCCTGGGGCCTCGTCATGGCCGCCCCGCTCGCGCTGTTGGCCGTGGCCCACTTCGCTCGCCCCGCCGCCGCCGCCGACCCCGCCGCCGACCGCCGCCTCCTGCTGGGGACGTGGGTCGCGCTCCAGGCCGCCGCGATGGCCTACGCCCGCGGCGCGGGGGACTTCCCGCCGCAGAGCCGTTACATGGACCTGCTCGGCCTCGGCGCGCTCCTGTCCGCCCTCGCGCTGCCCGGCCTCGTCGCTCGCGCCCCCGCCGGCTGGCGGCGGGAAACGGCCGCGGCGTTGGCGGGCCTGTGGGGCGCGTGCCTGCTCGTCGGCCTCGGCGGGTTGACGGAAAAGAACTTCACCCGCGACCTGCCCGAGCGCACCGCCCGCCAGGGCTCCGGGGCGGCGGCGGCCTACCGTTACCTCGCCACCGGCGACCGCCGCCTGCTCCTCGACGGCCCGCCCGACGACGCCCATGTCCCCTACCCGAACGTCCCCTACCTGCTCGACCTGCTCGACCACCCCGGCATCCGCCGCCTGTTGCCCGACCCGGTTGGCAAAGCGACCCACCTCGGCGACCTCGGCGGCGGGTTGTTCCTCGTCGGCCTCGCGGGTCTGCTCCCGGCGTTAAAAAGACGGCGGCAAGGTCCCGCGGCCTATCCCTAGCACGCCGCCGGTGGGCGCCAATGACACGCAGCCCGGCGGCGGCCTAGGGATAGGCCGCCCTACCTTGCCGGGGGCACGTCGAAGGTGTGGTCGAGCGCCCGCGCCTGGCCTGACGCCGGCTCCACCGCCCAGGCCTCCACGCGCCCCGCCCCGTTGCCGTCGCCGGTGAGCGGCCGGTAGATGGCCTCGGAGAACCCGCACCGCGCCAGCTCCGGGCGGCCCAGGGCCTGCGCCACGTCCGGCCGGTCCCGGTCCACGCGCAGCATCGTCCACGGCCGCGGCCGGCCGGCCGGGTTCCCCGCGGCGTCGAGGGGCGTCCACTGGAAAATGACCAACGGCGCCGGCCGCTCGCCGGGCGCCGCCGGGTCGCTGGACCAGCCGCTGACGACGAGCTGCCCGGCCCCGCGCGGGGTGCAGACGTCGAAGGAGCCGACCCCCCTCGGGTCCTTGACGGGGAGCGGTTTGCCCAGGGCATCCTCCAACGCCGGCGGGGACCCCGGCACGCGCACCAGCCCGACCGCCTGGAGCCGGTGGAAGGCCACGCGCAGCGCCCCCGGGTCCCGGGCCAGGTCGGAGTAGATGGGGCGGAGTTGCGGGTTGTCCGGCATCAGGTCAATGAATGCCAGGGCCTCGCGGGCTTTCTCCCGGGCTTCCCGCGCCCCGCGCATCTCCTCCACGGAGGCCCCGAAGGCCGGCCCGTAGAGCATCGCCGCCACGCCGAGCACCCCCGTCAGGCCCGCCGACAACCCCGTGTGCCAGTTCCGCAGCCCCGCCGTCCACCACGCGCCGAGCGCCGCCACGGGCAGCAGGGCGGCCGTAATGGCGTAGCGCGAGGACAGCGCGAACTCTAACCCCCCCCCCGCGCGCCCCGCCGCCGCCAGCAACCCGGAAACCAGCGCGAAGGTTCCCAGCACCAACCACGGCCACGCCCGCCGCCGGTCCACCCGCCACGCCCGGCCCGCGCCCACCGCGAACAGCCCGATGATCGCCGCGCCCAGCAGGAGGTGCCCCGCGTCCGGCTCGCCGACCGGCCGCAGGGGGACGGCGCACCACGTCAGGAAAAACCGTGCCGCCGCCAGCGGGTGCCCCAGCGCAAACGGCACCGCTGCCCGGTCCGTCGGTCGGAAGCCGATGAAGAACAGCGCGAGGCTCGCCCCGGCCGCCGCGGCGTAGAGCGCGCGGGGCCGCCATCCGTCCTCCTCTGCGCGTCCTTCCGACCGCACGGGCCAGCCTAACGGCCACAGGAGCAGACCGTTGGAGAAGGAGAACGTCCCGACGAAGGCCAGGATCGCATTGAGCCCGGCCTTCGCCCGCAGGGACATGTCCGAGGCGTTGACGGCCAGGGTCCCCGCGAGGCAGAGCAGCGTGAGGAGGACGAGGTAGCCCTGCCCCAGCAGCCAGATTTCCCAGCCGACGGGGGAGAACAACAGCGCGTTCATCGCCGCCAGGATCAGGAACCGCGACCACGCCGGCCGGCCGCGGTCGAGCGCCCGCCAGAGCAGCGCCGAGATGCCCGCGGCCACGACGAGGTTGAAGGCCATCCCCCGGCGCACGTCCCACTCGCCGCCGCCGCCGCCCGCGTTCAGCGCCAGGGCTGCCAGCCGCGGGAAGACCGGCCGGGACTCCGTGTGCTGGGAGAACAGGTAGAACAGGGAAAGGGTGTGCTCCCGCGCCTTGGCTAGAGTAACCCCGCCCAGGCTGCCCCACTCGTCGGACACCGGCAGGTTAAACCAATAACGCCCGACGAGAACCGCCAGCGCGAGGGCCGGCAGGGCGGCGAGCCCGGCGGTGAGGAGCGCGGCGGGGGAGAAACGGCGGTCGGCGGGGACGGCGGACATGCGGAAGGGGGAAGACGGTCTCGCCGCACCCCGTTTGCCTTACCCAAGACGGTCACGACGCGCAAGGGCGATCTGGCGTGTGAGACTGGCGACGAGAAACAGGAGCAGGCAGACGAGAAGAAGTTGGAGGCAAATACTCGTGACCCCGAAGGCGATGATCGTTGCCCAGTTGGGGAAGGCGTAGGTCGGTGCGAAAACCCGGAGCGTCCCGGCCACCAGCGCGAAGCTCCCGCCGAGCAACGCCACGATCAGGAGGAGGGAGGCCATACGCATGGCGATGAAGCGCAGGTGCGGCAACATCGAGCGCAGGGCGTGGTCGCCCAGGCCCTTCCAGCCCATGCGGGTCTCCCCGTGGGTGCGTGGCAACCGGGGCACGGGCACCCGCACCAGCCGGGCCACCAGGGGCAGGGCCATCGCGTAGGCCGTGTCAAAATGAGGGGAGCGGCTAACGTGGTCCGCCATGGCGCGGTCGAAGGCCGCGAAGTTCCCGAAGTCTGGCGTGAACCCGACGAAGAAGCGGAAAGCGCGCCGGTAAAACCCGTAGCCAAGGGCAAACGCCCTCCCCTCCGGCCGTCGCCCAACGCGCTGGGCCACCGCCGCGGTGCCCGGCGCCACGGCCGCGAGCAGGGCGGCCAGCGCCCGGGGATCATCCTGACCGTCCGAGTCCAGGGTCAACACGAGGTCCGAGCGCGGGTCCACCGCTTCCCGGCGCAGGCCGAAGAGGAACGCCTCCGCGGCGCCCATGTTGAAGGGGGTCTCCAACAGCCGCGCACCGTGCGCCGCGCAGGTGGCGTTCAGGGCGGGGTCCGGCCGGCCGAGGTCGTTGACGACGAGCATCCGCACCTCCCCGACGCCGGCCGCCGCGCCGGCCGCGCGCAGGGCGGGCAGGAGTTGGTCCAGCGACTCCGCCTCCGCGAAGGATGGCAGCAGGCACGAGAGCGTCAACGGGGCGGGGGCGGGAACGTCCGGGGGCATCTCAGGGGGCCGCCGGCGGGAGGGGAGGGAGGTCAATGGTTTTGAAACCCACGAGCGGCCGGGCCACGCCGGTGCCGGCGTCCACCGCCCAGGCGATGACCCGCAGGGGGGCGCCCCCGGGGAGGTTGCCCCGGCTGATGACTGCCTCAAAGCCACAGTGGCTTGCCGCCGGGTCGTCCGCCGGGACGCCCAGCGCGCGGGTGACATCCGGCCGCGGGACGCCGGTGCGCCGGATGCTGAAGGGCCGGGCGGGCCCGGTGCCGTTGCCCGGCGCATCGGCCGTGAAAACCACCAGCTCGGCCCCCCGCGCCCATCCGCGGAGGTGCAAGCCGCCTCCGGCGTAGCCCACGTCCGGGCGAAATTCGCAGAGATCGAGGAGACCGTGGCTGGGGTCCATCCCCGCCTCGTCCGGCGGTGGGGGCACCGCGAGGCTCGGGCCGAGGGCTGCCGGTGGCTCGGGCAGGATCAGGGTGCCGGCACCCACGATGGGCGGCAGCTTGCTCAAGGCGTATTGCGGGAACGGGTAAACGTAGGCGAGGTCCGGGGTGTCCGGCACCAGCGTCCGGAAGATCAGCGCGTCCCGCCCCGCGCGGCGCTGGCGCTTGATCTCCTTGAACATCGCCACCGACGGCTCGACCGTCTGCCAGTAGAGCAGCACGCCGCCGGTCAGGAGCGCCGCGGCCGCCGCCCGCGCCAGCCACGCGCCGCGCGCCGCCCCGGGC
>CAXTFX010000170.1:0-8642 GCA_964243185.1 uncultured Chthoniobacterales bacterium | reverse complement strand
ATCATGAACTTCGGCCGCCTCGCCGGCACGGGAAAGTTCGTCATCCTGCCCGTGGACCAGGGCTTCGAGCACGGCCCGGCGCGCTCCTTCGGCCCCAACCCGCCGGCCTACGACCCGCGCTACCACTTCCAGTTCGCCCTGGACGCCGGCTGCAACGCCTACGCCGCGCCGCTCGGCTTCCTGGAGGCCGGCGCGCGGGACTTCGCCCACACCGGGTTGCCCCTGATCCTCAAGTGCAACGACCACGACCTGCTCGGCGGCGACGAAAAGGACCCCGACCAGGCGCTCACCGGCAGCGTGGAAGACGCCCTGCGCCTCGGCTGCGCGGCCATCGGCTTCACCATCTACCCGGGCAGCACCCATGCCCGGGACCTGTATGAGGAGATTCGCGCCCTGGGCCGACAGGCCAAGGCGGCGGGCCTGGCCGTGGTCATCTGGAGCTACCCGCGCGGCTCGGCGCTCTCCAAGGAGGGGGAAACGGCCCTGGACGTGTGCGGGTATGCCGCCCACCTCGCCGCGCAGTTGGGCGCGCACATCGTCAAGGTCAAGTTGCCCACCGACCACCTGGAGCAGGAGGCGGCGAAGAAAGTTTACGAAAAGGAGAACATCCCGCGGGCCACCATCGCCGAGCGCGTCGCCCACGTCGTGCGCTGCACCTTCGACGGCCGGCGCATCGTCATCTTCAGCGGCGGGGCGTCCGAGACGGAGGACAAGTTGATGGAGCAGGTCCGCGGCATCCAGGCCGGCGGCGGCTTCGGCTCGATCATCGGGCGCAACTCCTTCACCCGGCCCAAGGCGGACGCCCTGCGCCTGCTCGACAACATCATTGACGTTTACGCGGGCGGAGCCGGTTGAAGCCGTGGGAGCTTGCCAGCTCCCACGCCTCCGGTCGCGGCGGGGCGGCCCCCGGCGGGGCTACAGCCACGAAAGAGCTTGCCCGGGCCGAGTTCTCGGGCGGCCACGTTGACGCGGTCGGCGCTGGTCTGCATTCCCTGGGCGTGGAATTCTCCCAGGCGGGCCGCCTGGGCGCGCCTGGGCGCGGCGGGCACGTTGGCCAGGGGCAGGCCCACCCGCAGGTGGAGCATGGGGGGAAGGCCGCGGCCCGGGAGCCGGGTGGAAAGCGTGACGCGCCCCCCAACTCCTCTCCGCGCCAAGTTGGAAAATGTTCGCCACCGCCGCCGGATTCTGTGATAACACCGCCGGAGAAACGAGGTTCTCATGCCCGCCGAGGAGCCAAAGCCCACGCCATCTTCCGGGTCGCCGGCCGTTGCCGCCGCGCCGCCCGCCCCGCCGCCGCAGGTGAACAAACCCACGGGCGCTCCGCCCACCCCGGCGCGGCGTTTCCCGTGGCGTTGGATCGTCGGCGCCGTCGGGCTGGCCCTGCTCCTCCTCGTGGGCGTGCCGAAATTCCTCCACGCCCTGCACACCGTCTCCACCGATGACGCCTACGTAAACTCCTACGTCACCTTTGTCGCCCCGCGCGTGGTCGGCCAGGTGGCCCGCGTGCTGGTGGAAGATAACAACCGGGTCCAAAAGGGCGACGTGCTGGTGGAGCTCGACCCCGAGCCGTATCGCGTGCAGGCCGCCATCCGGCAGGCGGCCGTGGACGCCGCGCAGGCCGACCTCGTCGTCGCCAACGCCAGCGTGCGCGGGGCGGTGGCGCAGGCGCGCGGCCAGCGTTTCAAGCTCGTGCGCGCCATCGAGGACGTGGACAACCAGGTGGCGCTCATCCGCGCCCGCGCCGCCACCTGGGAGCAGAGCAAGGCGACCGCGGCGCTGGCGCAGACGGAGTTTGACCGGGCCAGGGAACTGCTCGCGAAAAAGGTGACCAGCACGGAGGAGTTCGACCAGAAGAAGGCTGCCCTGGACGTGGCGCGCGCGCAGGTCACCCAGGCGCTGGAAAGCGTCACCCAGGCCCGCGTCGCCCTCGGCCTGCCCGCCCAGCCGCCCGCCGGCCAGAGCCTGACCGACGTGCCCGCGGACCTCGACCAGAACTTCTCCGCCGTGCGCCAGGCGCTGGCCGATCTGCTCCAGGGCGCCGCCCCGCTCGGCATCGTGCCCTCCTCCTACGACCTGACGCCCAAGCAGGTGGTCGAGGAATTCTACCGGCGCGACCCCGGCGGCGACATCAACCGCATCTACGCCGAGGTCATCAAGAACGCGCCCGCCCTCAAGCAGGCCGAAGCGAACCTGCGGCGGACCCAGCGCGACCTCGACCAGGCGAAGCTCGACCTGCGCTACTGCACGGTGACGGCCGAGATTGACGGCGTCGTCACCCGCCGCAACGTGAACCCCGGCAACAACGTGCAGGTCGGCCAGAGCCTGCTGGCCCTGCGCTCCCTGCGCGAGGTCTGGGTGGACGCCAACTTCAAGGAAACCCAGCTCCGCGACCTGCGTATCGGCCAGCGCGTGGACCTGGAGGTGGACATGTATGGGGGCAAGCGCACCTTCGCCGGCCGCATCTCCGGCTTCACGATGGGCACGGGTTCCACCCTCGCGCTCCTGCCCGCGCAGAACGCGACGGGCAACTTCGTCAAGGTCGTCCAACGCCTGCCCGTGCGCGTGGACCTCACGGATTACGACCCGGACAAGGGACCGCTCTTCGTCGGCCTCTCGGTCGCGCCGACGGTGGACCTGCGGGCCGCGCCCACCGGGCCGAACGCGGGTGCGTTCCTGCAAGCGCCGACGCAAACCGCCGCCGCCGTTCCCGCCAACCCGACCCTGCCCGGCCCCGCGTCGGCCGGGGCCGCCTCCCCGGCTTCCCCCAACCCGTGAGCGCCGCTGCCGCCGCCGCCCTGCCTGCCGGCGGTGTCGCGCCCGCCGCCGTCGCCCCGGCGTCCCCGCCGCGGGCGGCCCTCAACCCGTGGTTCATCGCCCTGGCCGTGGTGATCCCCACGTTCATGGAGGTGCTCGATACCACCATCGCCAACGTCGCCCTGCGCTACATCTCCGGCGGGCTGTCCGCGGCGTTCACGGATTCCGAGTGGATCATCACCTCCTACCTCGCGGCCAACGCCATCATCCTGCCCATCTCCGGCTGGCTCGCCGCGCACCTCGGCCGGCGGCGTTATTTCCTGCTCTCCATCGCGGTGTTCACCCTCGCCTCCGGGCTGTGCGGCATGGCGACCAGCCTGGGTCAGTTGATCGGGTTCCGCGTGCTCCAGGGCCTCGCCGGCGGCGGCCTGCAACCCTCCAGCCAGGGCATTTTGCTCGACACCTTTCCGGCGGAGAAACAGGGTTCCGCGCAGACCCTCTTCGGCGTCGCCGCCCTGATCGCGCCCATCCTGGGGCCGACGTTGGGCGGCTACATCACCGATGAGTATTCGTGGCGCTGGATTTTCTACATCAACCTGCCCGTCGGCGCTTTGGCCTTCTTCTTCTGCTACCTCACCGTGCGGGACCCGGCCTACCTGACCGCCCAGCGCGAGGAGCGGAAGCGGCACCCGGTGAGCTTTGACGGCATCGGCCTCGGGCTGCTGGTGGTCACGCTGGTGTGCTGGGAGATGCTCTTGAGTAAAGGCCAGGAATGGGACTGGCTGGGCGACCCGTTCCGGCGCGTGCAAACGCTCCTGGGCCTGCTGGTCCTCGGGGGCGGCGGGCTGATCTGGTGGGAAACGCGTCACCCGAACCCCGTCGTCAGCTTCCGGCCGCTGCGCGACCGGAACTTCGCCCTGGCCTGCCTGATCATTTTCTGCGCCTACGGCGTGCTCTACGGCTCCAGCACGATCCTGCCGGCCATGTTGGAAGCGCTCTTCGGTTACGACGCCTTCCACGCCGGTCTGGTCCTCTCGCCCGCCGGCATCTTCTCGATCATCGCCCTGGTCATCGTCGGCCGCCTGCTCGGCCGCGGGCTGGACGCGCGCTGGCTCATCGCCTCGGGTCTGGTCATCCTCGGGTTGGGCAACTTCTGGTTCTCGCGGCTGAACCTGGACATCGCCCCCGGGCAGGTGGTCTGGCCGCGCGTCGTCTTGGTGGTCGGGCTGGGGCTGGTGTTCGCGCCGCTCAACGTCGCCGCCTACCTCTACCTGCCCCGCGAGCTGCGCGGGGCGGCCGTCGGCTTGCTGGCGTTGCTGCGGAACGAGGGCGGCAGCGTCGGCGTTTCCGTCAGCCAGACCCTCACCGAGCGGCGCGAGGTCTTCCATGCGCTGCGGCTCAACGAGGGGCTGGACCCGCTCAACCCGGCGGTGAACGCCTTCTTCGCGCAGTCCCGGCCCGGCTTTCTCCAGGCGAATGGCGACCCCGTGGCCGCGGGGCAGATGGCCCTGCAAACCCTGGACAACCTGCGCGCGCAGCAGGCCGCGGCGTTGTCGTATTTCGACTGCTTCCTGATCTTCGCCGCGCTCGCGGTCGCCCTCGCGTTTCTCGTGCTCTTCATGCGGCGCTCGGTCGTGGAGAAGGGCGCCCACATCGCGGCGGAGTGAACGGCGGGTTCGGGGGATCGGCGACGGCCGGGCGCGCGGGCGCGCGGAAGTTACCCGAGGGGTTGGTCCCGGAGCAGGGGGGAAACCGGGGTCCCGCCCGCCGCCCGGTCCCCCGGCAGGACCTCGAAGCGGAAGCAGTCCGGCCGGTGGTAGTGCCCGGTCACGTCCAGGGTCATGGCCTCCTCGGCGATCCGGGCGAGGTCGAGCTCGGCGAGCAGGGTGCCGGGCTTCCCAAACACGGGTCCCGCGAGGTAAGACCCGTCGGGCGCGATGATGGCGCTGCCGCCCCGCAGCACCCACTCGCCCCCGGCGGCGGCGAGCCGGCCGGCGTGCGGCTCCAGCGCCCGGGGCAGGGCCGCGGCCCGCATCAGGGAGCCGGCCGCCAGCACGAAGCAGCGGCCCTCGAAGGCATAGTGCCGGCTGGCGACCTGGTGGGTGTCGTGGACGCTCGGCCACAGCGCGGCGTGAACGTCCTCGCCGGATTCGTGCAACGCCTGCCGGGCCAGCGGCATCCAGTGCTCCCAGCAGACCAGGGCGCCGACCCGGCCCGCCGGGGTGTCCACGGCCCGCAGCCCGGCGGCGTCCCCCGCGCCCCAGAGCAGGCGCTCGGTGTAGGTGGGCACCAGCTTGCGGTGGTGGTTGAGCCGCGCGCCGTCCGGGCCGTAGGTGAGGATGCTGTTGAAGAGGGTGCCCCGGCCCGGACCGTGCGCGACGCGCTCGCTGACGCCGACCACCAGCGTCACCCCCGCTTCGGCCGCGATGCGCCCCAGCGCCCGGCCCGAGTCGCCGTCCACCACGACGCTGTTGGCCGCCAGCCGCGCGAACAGGGTCTTCACCGGCGCGTGGTCCCAGAGCGCGGCGTCCCGGCAGAAGTCCAGCCACGCCGGGTAGCCGGGCAGCCAGGTTTCCGGGAAGACGACGAGCTCCGCGCCGTCGGCGGCCGCCGACGCGGTCAGGACCGCGGTGAGCTCCAAACCCGTGGGGAGGTCCGGGGCAACTTCGGCCTGCACGATGGCGACACGTTTCGGGGGCATTTAAGGGGGGCCGTCCGCCGGAAAAAGGCGGGCGAAAGGGTGACAAGAGCGGTCGGACACCAGGGGAACAAAACGGCGGCGCGGCTCCTACCCTCCCCGCACCGCTCGGGTCAGCGCCTCGGCGAACTCGCTGCCGTTGGAGAACCCGGGCAGGGCGCCCGCGGCGCGCCCGAGCACCGCGGAGATGCTCCCCGGCAGCCCCGGCAGGAGCGGCGGCGCCGGGATTTCCGGGGCCGGGCAGGCGAGGGTGGTGGCCCCGGCGCTGCCCAACAACTCCGCCGCGAAGTGCCCCAGGGCCCGGATGAGGGCCATCGGCTCCGGGGGGACCCGGGCGGGACCGACGCTGCCCCGGCCGAGCCGCCGGAACTTCAGCAGGAAGGTGGGCCACCCCTCCAGCGCGCGGCCGGGCAGGGTGCGCCGGGTCGCGGCGTCGAGAGGCTCGCCGGTGAACTGGACCATCGCCGCCTCCGCGCGCAGGTCCAGCGTGCCCAGCCCGCTCTCCCGGGCGTGGTCGAGCGCCCGGGCCGCCTGGTGCACGAGGCTCTGGGTCTCGGCCAGCGTCAGGGCGCCGCGGGCGTTCAGCACGTCGGAGAGCGGGAAGCCGTTGACCCATTCGCTGACCAGGAAGGGCTGGCCCCGGCAGGAGGACACCTCCTGGTCGTCCAGCAGGTTCGGGTGCGGCGCGTCGGCGAGCCGGGCCACCGCGGCGCGCACCGGCTCCAGGGGGTCGGTGCGCTCGAAGAGCTTGATGGACACCAGCCGCTGTCCGACGACGTCCTCGGCGCGGAACACGGGGCCATCGGCCTCGTCGGACACCAGCGCTTCCAGGTGGTAGCGGTGGGCCAGCAGGGTGCCGAGCAGGGGCACGCAGCCATCGAGCTTCCAGGTGCGGCGCGGGTCCTGGGTCTTGGTGGCGAAGGCGGCGGCGGCGAGCTCGTCAATGAGCTCGGCGGGGGTCTGCGGCCGGCCCGCCGGGTCCTTGTCCAGGAGCCGCGCCAGCAGGGCGCGCACCGGGTCGGCCAGGCCGGCGGGCAGACGCTCGAAGGGCGGGGGTGTCTTCAGGTGCTGCTCCCGCACGAGGGCCAGGGAGCCGGCGAAGGGCGGCCGGCCGGTGAGCATCTGCCAGAGCGTGGCGCCCAACGAGTAGAAGTCCGAGCGGCCGTCCACGCCGGGGTCGTTCTGGATCTGCTCCGGGCTGGCGTAGTGCGGCGTGCCGAAGAAGCCGCCGGCCCCGCCCGGCGCCCCGGCTTTGCGGGTGAGGGCGGGGACCATCGGCCCCAACGACTTGCAGAGGCCAAAGTCAATGACCTTGACGACCAGGGTGCCGTCGCCCTCGTCAGTGAGCATCAGGTTGGCCGGCTTGAGGTCGCGGTGGACCAGCCGCCGGCGCCCGGCCGCCGCCAGGGCGCAGGCGGTCTGCTGGGCGATGTCCAGGGCGAAGGCGGGCTCCAGCCGGCCCTGGCGTCGCACCAGGGTTTCGACGGTTTCACCCGCCACGAACTCCATGACGTAGAAGAACTCCTCGCGCAGCGTGCCGAGGTGATGGACGGCGGCGACGTTGCGGTGGCGCAGGCTGGCGGCGGCGCGGGCCTCGGCCAGGAAGAGCTCGCGCGCCTGCCGGCTCCGCGTCAGCAGGGGGGAGATGAGCTTGAGGGCCACGGGGCGGTGCAGGTGCAGGTCCTCCGCCCGGTAGGTCAAGCCCATCGCCCCGCTGCCAAGCAGCCACAGGTCGCCGTCCTCCCGGCGCAGGATGCGGTAGGCGCCGTAGTCCGCGGCTTCGGCCGGCTTGGCCGCGGGCGGCGGGCTTTTGTGGAAGAGCGGCATGGGGGCTTTGCAGGGAGTTAGCCAACGGGGGATTATTCCCCCCTCACGGAACGCCTGGGATCCGCCCGCGGGTCCATCCGCGGGAATAAAAGGACGCGGGGCGACTCCCAGGGACATGCGAACCCTCCTTAACCTGACGGCGCTGTTGCTGCTGTCCCTGCTTGCCTTCGTCGCGGCCAACGCCGGCCCGGCGGCCCTCAACCTGGATACCCAAGGCGTGGCCCTCCAGGGTTACGACCCCGTGGCCTTCTTCACCGACGGCAAGCCGGTCCTGGGCAACGCGGCGTTCAGCAGCCAGCGCGACGGGGCGACCTACCGCTTCGCCTCCGCGGAGCACCGGGCGACCTTCGACCAGGAACCCGCCCGATACGAGCCGCAGTTCGGCGGTTACTGCGCTTACGGGGTGGCCAAGGGGCACCTGTCGCCCGTCAAGGTCGAGGCGTTTCAGATCGTGGACGGCCATCTCATCATGCAATACAACCCGGAGGTGCGCGACCTCTTCAACCAGGACAAAGCGGCCAACCTCAAGGAGGCGCTGGAAAAATGGCCCGAGGTCGCCGCCGAGGGCGAGTAACGGTCCCCGCCAAACCCGACGCCGCCGGGGAGGGGGGCAAAACGCGCGGCGTCCGGTGGTCCTCGCGTCGCGGCGACGGGACGGATAAATTCCGGGTGCAAGGGCGCGCGATCCTGCTTCGTTAGAGGGGAGGTCCCGGCCGCCGGACGCATAACTTAGGGAATCATCGCCACGCTGGGAGCCGGCCGGGGAAACCAGGGGAACACGCGCATGGACCATCGCTTTCACACTTTCATCGGGGGCGACCGCGGCGCGTGGAAGGTCGTCTCGGCGGCGGCGCCCATCGGGGCCGGGTTGGAGGTGCCCCCGCGCCTGGACATCCGGCACGCCGACCTCCCCGGTCTTCCCCCCGGCGCGCGCTGGCGGCTACGGGGCGTGACCAGCCACGGCCGTTACACCACCCGGGCCGAGCAGGACGCGCTCGCCGCCGCGCAGCCCGCCCTCGGCCGCCCGGAGGCGACCTGCGCGGCGCTCATCCCCATCACCAAGAACGCCGCGTGGTGGGCGCTGACCCAGGACGAGCGGCGGGAGATCTTCGAGGCCCGCTCCGCGCACACCGCCACGGGGATGCGCTACCTGCCCGCCATCGCCCGCCGGCTCCACCACGGCCGCGACCTCGGGGAACCCTTCGACTTCCTGACCTGGTTCGAGTATGCGCCCGCCGACGCCGCGGCGTTTGACGACCTGCTCGCGGCGCTGCGGGGCGCGGAGGAATGGCGCTACGTGGAGCGCGAGGTGGACCTCCGGCTGGTGCGCGACGACGCGCCGCGGGAACCTTGAGGGCACCCG
>CAXTFX010000169.1:0-8643 GCA_964243185.1 uncultured Chthoniobacterales bacterium | reverse complement strand
CGGACCCTGGCCATCACCGTTTACGGCGACCTGGACGTGAGCGTGCTGGACGAACTCCCTGGCGGCCGCGAGCGCATCGTCACCGCCGTCCGCCCGGAAACGAAGCTGCCCGAGGCCACCGCGTTCATCCGCGTCCAGCTCGAAGCCGGCCGGCAGTCCTACGTCGTTTACCCGCTGATCGAGGAGAGCGAGAAACTCTCCGCCCGCGCCGCCACCGAGCGTTTTGAATACTGGAGCGAGGCGTTGAAACCCTACCGCGTCGGACTGCTGCACGGCCGCATCGGACCCGAGGAGAAGGACGCCCTGATGACCGAGTTCCGCGGCAACCGCATTCACGTTTTGGTGTCCACGACCGTCATCGAGGTCGGCGTGGACGTGCCCAACGCCAACCTCATGCTCATCGAGAACGCCGAGCGCTTCGGCCTGGCCCAGCTCCACCAGCTCCGCGGGCGCATCGGCCGCGGCGCGCACAAATCCTACTGCCTGCTCTTCACCGGCAACGAAGCCTCCCTCCCCGCCCGTGAAAAGCTCCGCGTCTTGGAGGAAACCGGCGATGGCTTCCGGATCGCCGAAGCCGACCTACGCCTACGCGGCCCCGGCGACATCCTCGGCACCGCCCAGAGCGGCCTGCCCCCGCTCAAACTCGGCAACCTCGTGGATGACGCTGACCTGATGCGCCTCGCCCGCGCCGCCGCCCGGACGTTGTTCGAGCACGACCCCAGGCTCGAACGCCCCGAGCACGCCCGCTTCCGCCACTACGTCACCGAGAGCCGCAAGCTCGCGCTGGCGCAGGTGAGTTGAGGCGGGCGGGGGGATCTTAACCCAACGCGCCCTCCTCGAAGCACCCGAACCGGCGGAACTTGTCGTAACGGGCGGCCGTCAGACCGTCGGGCGGGGTTTGGGTCAGCGTCCGCAACTCCGTCAGCAGCGCCTCCTTCACGGCCGCCGCGGTGGCCGCGTGGTCGTGGTGCGCCCCGCCCAGGGGCTCGGGGACGATGCCGTCCACCAGGCCGAACTCCCGCAGTTCCTTCGCGCCGAGCCGCAGGGCCTCCGCCGCCTCGGGCGCGTGCTGGCGGTGTTTCCAGAGGATGGCCGCCGCGCCCTCGGGGGAGATGACCGAGTAGTAGGCGTTCTCCAGCATCAACACCCGGTCGGCCACCCCGATGCCCAGGGCGCCGCCGCTGCCGCCCTCGCCGAGGACGACGGCGACGATGGGCGTTCCCAACGCCATCATCTCGCGCAGGTTCACCGCGATGGCCTCGGAAACGTGCCGCTCCTCCGCGCCGATGCCGGGGAACGCGCCGGGGGTATCAATCAGCGCCACCACGGGCAGGCGGAACTTCTCGGCCATCCGCATCAACCGGAGCGCCTTGCGGTAGCCCTCCGGGTGGGCGCTGCCGAAGTTGCGCCGGATGTTCTCCTTCACGTCCCGGCCCTTCTGCTGGGCGATGACGACGCAGCGAAACTCGCCCAGGGTGGCCAGGCCGCCGGGCATCGCCTGGTCGTCCCCGAAGAGCCGGTCGCCGTGGAGTTCCACGAAGTCCGTGAACGCCAGCCGCAGGTAGTCCAGCGCGTAGGGCCGCTGGGGATGGCGGGCGATCTGGACGCGCTGCCAGGCCGAAAGGTTCAGGTAAATCCGCCGACGGGTTTTATCAATGTGCGTGGCGATCCGCCGGACCTCCGGGTCGCTGTTGATGCTCTGGTCGTCGAGGTGACGCTTGAGTTCATCGAGCTGCTTTTCCAGCTCGACGATGGGCTTCTCGAATTCCAGGGGAACGGCGGACATACGCAAGGGTGAAAGCTGAAGGCTGAAGGTTGGAGGCTGAGAAGCTAGAGGTGGGCGCCGCGCACGGGATTCCGACCTTCCTCCTTCCTCCTTCATCCTTCATCCTTTCTTTTACTCGCTGGTGATGGCCACCGGGTCGCCGACCTTGACCAGGGTGAAGAACTCCCGGGCATCGTTGGCTTCCAGCGCCACGCCGCTGGTGGCCGGGGGCTTTTCCGCGCTGCCCTCCGGGGGCAGGGCGAAGACGGTGTAGCCGGGCGGGTCGAAGAGCACCGCGCGCAGGCTGTCGGCGAACTCCTTGGCGGGAAAGGTCACGCGCACGCCGTCCTTGGTGGCGATGCGCTCCTTGACCTTCGCCTTGATGTCCACGCCCTTTTTGACGGGCATCCGCAACTCGCGGATGAGGTAGGAGCGAAAGTATTGGCCGCGCTGGTAGAGCACCACGCGACGCTCCTTGAGGTGAATCTCCGTGGTGAGCTCCAGGGTGGGGACGACCAGCTTCTGACCGATTTTGAGGTCGACGTTATCCAGGCGCGAGGCGCGGTAGATGAGGTCGGCGTTGGCCTTGAAACGGTGGGCGACCCGGTCGAGCACGTCCCCGCTCCTGACGGTGTAAAGGACCTTGTCCGACCCGGGCGCGCTGGAGAACGCCGCGTCCACGTTGATGGCGCCGAGGAGGGTTTCGGCCTCCAGGCGGCGGGGGCTCTCGGGGTGGGCGTTGATGAAGGCAGCGAGAGCCTCGCGGGCTTCCGGGAGGTTGCCGGACATCCGCAGGGCGGCGGCCTGCTCGAACTCGGGCGAGGACAGGTCCGGCGTCGGTTGGCCGGTGGGGGCGCGGGCGGCCTCCGCCTGCTGGTCGAGCTGGCGCGGCCGCAGGACCAGCAGCCAGTAAGAACCCGCCCCGCCGACGATAATGACGGCAACGAGGAGGAGAATGACGAGAACCTTGAAAACTCTCACGGGCGAAGTCGGTCCGGGGGAACCGGTGCTCCATCATCGCGCGCCGGGGAGAGCGCGAGCGTTTCCGGGGCGCGGCAACGGAGGCTGCGGACCCGTTATCCTCACCCCACCTACTTCGCCACCAGCTCGAAGTCGTCGAGATACGCCACGGCGTCGTTGCGGTCGAGGCGGAAGTAGCAGCGGAACTCCGCGCCGGCCTTGGTGCCGTCCGGCAGCTCCCGGCCGCGGGTCTGAAACTGGAAGGTCTTGCTCACCGTCGTCCAACTACTACTTGGGACGGCCTCGCCGCGGATGTCGAGCACGCTGTCGCCGTGGGTCTTGAAACGGCTGATCTTGCGCACGCCGCGCTCCAGTTGGTCCACGCGCTGGTCGGGGTCGGCGTATTGCAGGTCCGCGTGGAAAACAAAGTTGAACTTCTCCACCCCGACGCCCCGGGCCTTGAACGACAGCGTGTAGGTGCGGCCGATCTCCAGCGGGATTTTCCGTTTGATTTCAAACTGGCGGCACTCCGGCGGGATGGCCTCGAAGGGGGAGCCGAAGACGCGGTTGGCCGACGGCCAGTAGCCGGCCTTCAGACATTTGCCGCCCTCGGGCGGCTTGCTCTCGGGGTCGCTGGCGGCGTCCACGACGGTGAGGTAGCCCAGGAGGTTGCCCCAGTCGTGCCAGGCGTCCGTCGTCCAGTCCGCGGGAGCTTGAACGGCGGGTAGCCGCTTCTCGCCCTTGAGGTTCTGCGGTGGTCCAAATTTTGGCTGGCCCCGGGTGCCGGTGTTCAGGGCCACGGCGAGGCGGCCGTTGGGCAGGCCCAGGATGAGGTCGAACAGGCCGTCGCCGTTGAAGTCCGCCGCGCACAGGCTCACCAGGCCCGGCAGCCGGTCGCTGGCGCCGAAGGCAACCTTGGAGGCGAAGGGCACCTCCTGGCCGGGTTTCCAGCCCGTGCCGGGGTTGAGGTAAACGCTCACCTGCCCGGTCCGGTCGGCCACGAGGAGGTCCGGGCGGTTGTCCCCGTCGAAGTCCACCACGCAGGGAATCAGCCCCTCCTTGCCGTCGCCGTAGGCCAGAACCCAGGAGCGCTCCTCGGTGAACTGCGGGGTGCCGGTGCTGCCGACGTTCTCGTAAAGGCGGACGGCGTTGGCGGAGTAGGTGCCCTCCCCGAGCACGAGGTCGGTCTTGCCCGGCCCCGTCCAGGCGCCGGCGGCCGGGGAGACCAGGTTGGCGGTGAGCTGGCCGCGGGCGTTGGTCTTGAGCACCGCGCTTTCCAGGGTGCGCGGCTGGCGGAAGGCGGGCTGGCGCGGGTTCCCGGAGTTTGGGATAAACATCAACTCACCAAGGTAGTTACCCACGAGCAAATCCAGGCTCCCGCCCCGGCTCCAGGGCGCGAGGGCGATGCGCGGGGCGAAGCGGGAACGCACCCAGCGGCCCACCAGGTAGGCCCAGTCGCTGCGGTGCGGGTCGCGTTTTTGCGGGCTGGATGACAGGAACAGCGGGACGATCTCCGCGTTCTTGAACCGGGGCTCCGCGGCGGTGCCGACGTTCTCGTAAAAGCGGAACACCCCGGCCGCGTCCGCCGTGAGCAGGTCGGGTTTGCCGTCGCCGTTGAGGTCCGCGAAGGCCACGCTCGGGGGCATGGCTACCGCGCGCAACCCGTTGTCGGACAACGTTTGCAACGAGAGGGCGCTCCCGGCGAGGCCGCCGTCGGCCGCGACGCCGTCCCAGAGGTTGTTCTCGGGCGTGGCGCTCTCGAAGCCGGCGTTGGGGCCGAAGCGGTTTTCGGGCGGTGGCGGCCGCGCCCGCAGCGCCGGGGCGCACGCGAGGGCCGTCAGGGTGAAAGCGGCGCCGACGGCGACGCGGGCCGGGGAGGAGGGCCGTTTCATGCGGGGAACAAGGGGGAAACGGGCCGGGGATCAGCCCGACACCTTAGCCCGGTCCCGCGGACGTCGCCAAGCGCGCGGCCGTTGCGCGCGGGCGCTCCGGGGAGGAAAGTCCACGTGCCCCGCCACGCCCGGCCCGCTCGCGGCAAAGCCACCCGGGGGCGGGAGCACCCGCACCCGGCAACGTTCCCTCAACCGAACCGGCCCGTGATGTAGGCCTCCGTCTGCTTCTCCTTGGGGCTGTTGAACAACTCCCGTGTCGGGGCGTATTCGATGAGTTTGCCCAGGTAGAAGAACGCTGTCTGGTCGGCCACGCGGGTGGCCTGCTGCATCGAGTGGGTGACGATGACGATGGTGTAGTTCTTCTTCAAGTCCGCCATGAGTTCCTCGACCTTGGAGGTCGCGATGGGGTCCAGCGCGGAGGTCGGCTCGTCCATGAGCAGCACCTCCGGCTGCACGGCCACGGCGCGGGCGATGCACAGGCGTTGCTGCTGACCGCCGGACAGCGACATGCCGGGCTTGTTGAGGTCGTCCTTCACCTCGTCCCACAGGGCGGCCTTGCGGAGGGCGTCTTCCTGGCGTTCGCGCAGGAACGCCCGGTCGCGCACGCCGTTGAGCTTGAGGCCGACGATGACGTTCTCGCCGATGGACATCGTGGGGAACGGGTTGGATTTCTGGAAGACCATGCCGACGCGCCGGCGCACCACCGTGGGGTCAATGGACGCCGCGTAGAGGTCGTCGCCGTTGAGCAGGATGGTGCCCGTCATCCGCGCGCTGGGGATGAGTTCGTGCATCCGGTTGATGCAGCGCAGAAACGTGGATTTGCCGCACCCGGACGGCCCGATGATGGCGGTGACGCTCATGGCCGGGATGCCTAGCGTGGCGTCAATGACCGCGTGCTTGGTGCCGTAGAAGATGTTCACCCCGCGGGCATCCACGGCGGGCATGGCGGGTGCCACGGCGAGCGCGGGCGGGGCGTCGGACGAATTCATGTAGCGGGCGGAGGGCGAAGTGGTAGCAGGCATAGGACCAGGGGACAACGGGTTACGAGGCAGCGACGGCCGTGGCCCCGCCCGTGTTGGCGATGGCCGCGGCCGCGGCGGGATCGGGCGCGGCAGGGGCCGTGGGCTTGCCGGCGCGGCGATTGGCGGGATTCCGTTCGCGGGTGAGGAAGCGCAGGCTGAGGTTGAGGCCGAGGACGAGCAGGAGTAGCACGAGAGCGGCGGCCCACGCCTGCCGGTGCCAATCGTCGTAGGGCGAGATGGCGTAGGTAAAGATCTGGAGGGGCAAGGCGGCCATCGGCTCCTTCAGGCTGTGGCTCCAACCGCTGTTGCCCAGGGCCGTGAAGAGCAGCGGGGCGGTCTCGCCGGCCACGCGCGCCACGGCCAGGAGCACGCCGGTGAGGATGCCGCGAAAGGCGGTCTTGGCGACGATGTGCAGCGAAATCTTCCACCGGGCGATCCCTAGGGCCAACGCCGCCTCGCGGTAGCCGTTGGGCACGAGCAGGAGCACCTCCTCCGCCGTGCGGAGGATGAGCGGGATCATGATGAAGGCCAACGCCACGGCCCCGGCCAGCGCCGAGAAGTGCCCGACCGAGAAGGGCGATCCGCCCGGCAGCACGAGCACGGCGTAGGCGATGATGCCCCACACGATGGAAGGCACCCCGTTGAGGATGTCCGCCGACAGCCGCACGATCCCGGCCAGGCGCGGCCCGGCGTATTCAGTCAGGTAGAGAGCCCCGAGCACGCCGACCGGGATGCCCATCACCGAGGCCATCCCGATGAGGATGAACGTGCCCACGATGGCGTGCAGGATGCCGCCGCCGACCTCGCCGACGGGGGCGGGCAACTTGGTGAAGAAGTCCAGGTTCAGCGAGCCGGCCCCCTTGACGACCAGATAACCCAACACCAGGGCCAGGGGGGTGACGACGAGCACCGCGCAGAAGCAGCAGAGCGTGGCGACGAAGCCGCTCTTGAACTTGCGCCAGCGCCGCAAGCCCTCCGAGACCTGCCCGACGCGAACGGTGGTCGGGTGCGGGGAGGGATTCGGGGTCATCTGGCCGGAGGCCGGGGCGGGCGGCGCGGCGGGTGCGGTGGTCGTCGGCATCGGGGGCGAGAGTTGGGAAGGGAAATTACACCGCGCCGGATTTGGCCCCGCCAAGCTGGAGCATGAGGCGGGCGATGAGGTTGACGACGACGGTGACGCCGAAGAGCACCAGGCCGACGGCGACGAGGGCGTTGCGGTATTCGTCCGTCGTCGCCTCGGCGAACTCGTTGGCGATGACGCTGGCCAGGGTGTAGCCGGGTTGGAACAGGGAGGCGGCGACCTTGGGCGTGTTGCCGATGACCATCGTCACGGCCATCGTTTCCCCCAGCGCGCGGCCGAGGCCGAGGATCATGGCGCCGAAGATGCCCTTCTTCGCGTAGGACAGGACGGCGATGCGCGTGACCTCCCAACGGGTCGCTCCCAGCCCGTAGGCGGCCTCCCGCTGGAGGTCGGGGACGGAGCGCAGGATCTCGCGGGAAACCGAGGTGATGATGGGCAGGATCATCACGGCGATGACCAGCCCGGCTGCCAGCATTGAATAGGCGCTGTAGGTCGGCCCGGAAAAGATCGGCAGGAAGCCGAGCGTGCGTTTTAGGAACGGAAACAAGTGCTGCGGAAAGAGCGGCAGGAGGACGAAAATGGCCCACAACCCGAGGATGACGCTGGGGATTGCCGCCAGCATTTCGACCAGGAAAGTGACCGGCTGCCGCAGCCATTGCGGGGCCAGCTCGGTGAGGAAAACGGCCGTGGCGACGGCCAGGGGCGTGGCGATGGCCAGCCCCAGGAAGGAGGAAACCAGCGTGCCGTAGATGAACGGCATCGCCCCGAACTCCTCCTGCACTGGGTCCCAGGTGCTCGCGGTGAAGAAGCGCAACCCGAACTTGTGGAACGTCGTCCCCGCGCCGGCCCAGAGTTGCCAGCCGACGAGGATCACCAGCCCGAGCACCCCGAGGGCCATCGCCCCGCAGACCCCGCGGAACAGGTTCTCGCTGACCTTGGAAACGGGTTTCATCCGCACCCCGTGCGGGGTGCCCGCCGGGACGCTGGCAGGTGGGGCGGGAGGAGACGCGAGGGCGGTGGACATCGGGACGACGGCGGGGTTGGGAGCAGGAAAGAAGGGCGCCCGCCGCGGGGAGGTGCGGCGGGCGCGGTTCGGGAAACGATCAGAACTTGATCGTGCTGACGCGGTCGAGGACGCGCTTCTGCACCGCGTCGGGCAACGGGGCGTAGTCGAGGGCCTTGGCCTGTTTTTCGCCTTCGGTCAGCGCCCACTTCAGGAAGCTGACGAGCGCCTTGCCCTTGGCGGCGTCCTTCTGCTGCTCATAGACCAGCATCCAGGTAGCACCCGCGATGGGGTAGGAATCCTTGCCCGGCGCGTTGACCATCGAAAAGCGGAAATCCTCCGGGATGTTGGCCGTGGCCAGCGCGGCGGTAACGGATTCCAACGAAGCCTTGACGTAGGCGCCTTCCTTGTTCTTGACGTCCGCGTAGGAGAGCTTGTTCTGCACGGCGTAGATCAGCTCGACGTAGCCGAGGGCGCCGGGGACCTGCTTGACCTGGCCGGTGACGCCCTCGTTGCCCTTGCCGCCGAGACCCGCGGGCCAGTTGACCGAGGTGCCCTTGCCGACCTTGGTCTTCCACTCATCGCTGACGGCGCTGAGGTAATCGGTGAAGATGTAGGTCGTGCCCGAGCCGTCCGCGCGGTGGACGACGGCGATCTCCTGGTCGGGCAGCTTGAGGCCGGCGTTCTGCTTGGCGATGGCCGCGTCGTTCCACTTGGTGATCTTGCCCAGGAAGATGCCGGCGATGGTCTCACCGTCGAGCTTGAGGCCCGTGACGCCGGGCAGGTTGTAGGTGAGCACGTCGGCGCCGGCGACCGTGGGGATGTGCAGGATTTTGCCGGGGGCTTTGGAAAGGCTCTCGTCGGACATCGGGCCGTCGGAGGCGCCGAAGTCCACCGTCCCCTCGCTGATCTGCTTCTGG
>CAXTFX010000168.1:0-8663 GCA_964243185.1 uncultured Chthoniobacterales bacterium | reverse complement strand
CGCCACCAGTCGCCCGGCTTGACCTCGCCCAGTGCCATCGCGCGGACGATGAGCGTCGAGCTCTGCGAGCCGGAGTTGCCCCCGGAGGAGATCACCAGGGGCAGGAACAGGGACAGGACCACGGCGCTCTCGATCTCGTGCTCGTAACCCTGCATGGCCGTGGCCGTGAGCATCTCGCCGACGAAGAGCAGCGCCAGGGGCGTGCCGCGCTTGCGGAACATGTCCCAGAACGAGGAGGACATGTAGGGCAGGTCCAGGGCCGCCTCCAGGCCGCCGAACTTCTGGATGTCCTCCGTGGCGGCCTGCTCGGCCACGTCGAGCACGTCGTCCACCGTCACCACGCCGATGAGCTTGCCGGCGCCATCCACAACGGGCAGCACCGTGCGGTCGTAGCGGCGGAAGACCTTCACCGCGCTCTCCTGGGTGTCGCTCGCCTTGAGGGCCACGAACACGTCGTTCATCATCTCGCCCACGGGCGTTTCCAGGGGGCGCAGCAGAAACTCGCGGATGCGCAGGTCGTCCACCAAGTGACCGGCCGCGTCCACGACGTAGAGCACGTTCAGCGTCTCGGAGTCCTTGCCCCGCGCGCGGATGTGCTCAAGCACCTGCCCGACGGTCATCTCGGGCCGGATGGCGACGAAATCCGGCGTCATCAGCCGCCCGACGCTGCCCTCCGGGTAGCCCAGGAGGCTCTGCGCCACCCGGCGCTCCTCCGGCGACAGGTTCGCCACGATGCCGCGCACCGCCTCCGCGGGCATCTCCTCCAGGAGCGCCGTGCGGTCATCCGGCGACATCTCGTCAAGGATGCGCGCGGCCTGCTCGTGGCCCATCGCGTGCAGGAGCTCCTGCTGCTGGTCGGCCGAGAGGTATTCAAACACCTCCGCGGCCTGCGCCTGCGGCATGATGCGGAACACCGCGACCTTTTCCTTCTCCGGCAGGTCGGCGATCACGTCGGCCACGTCCACCGGCGGCCACTCGGCAAACAACTCCCGGAGGTGCGCGAAGTCGTGCGACTCGATCAGCTCGTCAACGGCCGGGCGGAGCAGGTTACCAAGCATAAAGACCGGCTACGCCGGTAAGTTTCAAATCCCGAGCACCAAATTTCAAAGCAAGACGGGAAAGTCTGAGAGCATAAAAACCGGGGGAAAGAGGGATGGGTCAGCGACTAACGGTTTTGTCTTTTCAACCTTTCAAAAATTTTGTTCTGATTGTTTGGAATTTGAGATTTACCGCCGCAGGCGGTCAGAACTCGGCCTTGATCGCGACTTTCGCATACGGCGCCCCGTGGGCTTGGTAGCGTTTGTCGCTCTCCGTGCGGTAGTAATAGAACTCGCGCTGGGGCACGTAACCGCCGGACAGGTCAATGTCCAGGCCCTTGGCCGGCGTCAGCGTCACGCCGGCGCCGATGCGGTATTCGTTGTATTCGACCACGGCGTTGTTGAACTGGCGGTCCAGCGGCAGGCGGGCGCGGTTGTTCCGGTCGCGCCGGTAGCTCTCCCCGAGCAGGTCGCCGCCGACGAAGACGTCAAGCTTCTCGCTGAACGAGTAGATCAGCCGTGGCTCCGGCGGCACGGCCTCCAGGCGCAGCTTGTCGGTCACGACCCACACCAGGCCGCCGATGGGGATCACCGGGTAGTGCGACAGCAGCGAGCCGCGGACGCCGACGATGCCGTAGATGTTCTTGCGGATGGGGAACGTCGCCGCCAGGACCGTCGGCGAGTCGAAGGAACCCGTGGTCACGTCGTTGAGGTCCGAGAAGAACACGCCCGGCTTGGTTTCAAAGAAGATCGCCGGCCGGCCCTGGACGATGTATTCCAGCCCGATCAGGCCGGTGGCGCTCTGGAGCGTCGTCGGCAGCGGCGCGCGGGTCGTGCCGAAGTCGAACCGCTCGTAGGAGGCGCCGAGCTTCAGGAACAGCCGGTTATCGAAGGCGCCGAGCGGGATGCGCCGGGCCGCGGAAAGGTATTCGTGAAACTCGTCCTGCCGCCCGAAGGAGCGCGCGCTGTTCAACGGGCCGGCGCCGTCGAACTGCTTGATTTTGAAGGACGACTCCCCCACGTAGGAGAAGTTGGACTCCAACAGGTTGAGCGGCACCGGCTCCTCCTTGCCGAGGCTTTTCGTGACGTTTTTGTCCACCCCCGCCACGTCCCCCGCCCGGGCGGCGGGGAGAGCGGCGGACAGGCAGCCGGCGGTGAGCGCGGCGACGGCGGACGCGGGCAGCGTAAAGCGACGGTTCATGGGTCGCTACCGATGCCTGAAAGGCTCGGGGGCTGCAAGGCAAGAAAAGGATGAAGGTTGAAGGTTGAAGGTTGAGAGCAGAGTTTCGGAAAGAACGTCGGCCGCGGAACTCCGCCATTCATCCTTTCACCTTCATCCTTCATCCTTTCCCTACCCATGCCCGTAAAGTTCCGCGACTACTACGAAACGCTCGGCGTCCCCAAGACCGCCGGCGCCGACGATCTCCGCAAAGCCTTCCGCAAGCTGGCCCGCAAATACCACCCCGACGTGGCCAAGGACAAGAAGGGCGCGGAGGACCGTTTCAAGGAGATCAACGAAGCCTACGAGGTCCTCTCCGACCCGGAAAAGCGCCGGAAATACGACGAGCTCGGCGCCGACTGGCAGCGCTACGAGCGCGCCGGGGGCGGCGGCGGGGGCAACCCGTTCCCCAGCGGGCACCCGTTCTTCCGTCCCGGCACCGGCCGGGGGGGCGGCGGCCAGGCGCGCGAATACGAGTTCGACGGCTCGACGGGGTTCTCGGACTTTTTCGAGCAGTTCTTCGGCGGCGCGGCCACCGCCCGCGGCCGGGCCGGCGGCTTCGGCGTCCCGCCCGGTTCGGCCGAGGCCGCGCGGGGGCTGGACACGGAGGCGGACCTGATGGTCACGCTGGAGGAGGCGCTCAACGGCGCCCGGCGCGGCCTGACCCTGCGGCGCGGGGACAAGACGGAGTCCATTGACGTGAAGGTTCCGGCCGGCGTCCACGAGGGCCAGCGCATCCGCCTGCGCGGCCGGGGCGAGGCCGGCGGCGACCTGTATCTGCGCGTGCGCCTGGCCAAGCACCCGGACTTCCGCGTGGAGGAGAACGGCGACGTGCACCACGACCTGACCCTCAGCGCCCCCGAGGCCGTCCTCGGCGCCGAGAAGAGCGTCCCGACGCCGGAGGGCGGCCGGGGCAAGCTGAAAATCCCCGCCGGCAGCCAGCCTGGCCAGCGCTTCCGCCTGCGCGGCAAGGGGATGCCTGGTCCCGGCAGCACCCGCGGCGACCTCTACGTCGAGCTGGACGTGGAACTCCCGCAGAAGTTGACGGACGAGGCGCGGGCGCTCTGGGAGCAGTTGCGGGCTTAGGGCAGCCGGCCGGCGGGGACCCTTTGCACGGGTGAGGGCCTCCCCAACACCGGGGCGCGGAGGGGGGCGCCCCCCGTTGCTCCCGTCCCCGCCCTCGCTATCCTCGCCCGCCACCTATGCCCGACGCCCCCGAAATCCCCGAAGCCAAGGACCCGTTCGAGAAGCGGGTCGCCGTGACCATCGCCATCATCGCCATCATCCTCTCGTTCGTTTCCAACGAAGGCGACAACTCGCAGGCCGACGCCATCATCCGCACCAACGAGGCCACCAACCAGTGGGGCTACTACCAAGCCAAGAGCATCAAGGGTCAGATCGCCGGGATGCACGCCGGCCTGCTGCTCCGGCTGCCGCCCGCGCCGGGCGAGACCCCCGAGACGCTCCGGGCCGAGGCGGAGCGGCTCAAAGTGGAGGAGGCGCGTTACGAAGCCGAGAAGGGAGAAATCCAGGCCAAGGCCAAGGAGTTACAGGAGGAGGCGACGAAGCTGGCGAAGGTCAACGACCGTTGCGACCAGTCGGCGTTGTTCCTCCAGGTGGCGGTGGTCATCTGCTCGGTGGCCATCCTCTCCGGCACCCGCGCGTTCTGGTGGTTCGGGACCATCCTGGGGATCATCGGTGCGGGCGTCGGCGTCACGGCTTTCTTGATGTGATGATGACGAAGGGCGGACAACCGGGCCGTGACCCGCGCGCGTAATGTTTGCCGCCATGCCCGACGCCGCCGCCACCGCCACGACGCCACCACCCGAAGCCGGCCACGCCCCGAACGCCGGTTCCGCCGCCGGTTCGCCCCCGCCGCATGCGGAGGAGAAGCTCAAACCCGCGCCGATGCCCGCCGCGGAGCCCTACCCGCTGCCGACGGCGGGGGGCCGGGGCCGCGCGCGCGTCGTCGTCCTCGGCGCCGGGTTCGGCGGGTTGACCTTTTGCCAGAGCCTCAACCACCAGGAGGCGCAGATCACGCTCATTGACCGGCAGAACCACCACCTGTTCCAGCCCTTGCTCTACCAGGTGGCCACGGCCGCGCTGTCTGCGCCGGACATCGCCCAGCCGGCCCGCTCCATCCTCCATTCCAAGCCGAACCTGACGGTGCTGCTGGAGGAGGCCAAGGAGATCGACCTCGCGAAACGCCGCGTCGTTTGTGAGGCCGAAACGCTGGACTACGATTTCCTGGTCATCGCGCTCGGCTCGGTGACCTCGTATTTCGGGCACAACGAGTGGGAGCAGTTCGCCCCCGGGCTCAAGAGCATTGATGACGCGCTGAACATCCGCCGCCGGCTGCTGGTCGCCTTCGAGCGGGCGGAGACGACGATGGATCACGCCAAACAGAAAGAGCTGATGACGATGGTGCTCATCGGCGGCGGGGCCACGGGCGTGGAGCTGGCCGGGGCGTTCTCCGAGCTGGCCCAGCACGTCCTGGCGAAGGACTTCCGGCGCATTGACCCGAAGAGCGCGCGCATCATCATCGTCGAGGGCAGCCCGCACGTGCTGGGGGCCTACACGGAGGACCTGCGCGAGAACGCCCGCAAGAAGCTGGAGGGCTTCGGCGTGGAGGTTCGCACGAGCACTCGCGTCAAGGAGGTGCGCGAGGGTGAGGTGGAGTTGACCACCGGGGAGGTCATCCGGGCCGGCACCATCGTCTGGACCGCGGGCGTGGCGGCCAACCCGTTGACCAAGCGGCTCGGCCTGCCCGCCGACCTGCTGGACAAGACCGGGCGCATCAAGGTCAACGCGGACCTGACCGTGCCGGGCCACCCGGAAGTCTTCGCCATCGGCGACCTGGCGCTCATCAACGATCCCGACACCAACCAGCCCGTGCCCGGCGTCTCCCCGGCGGCGATGCAGATGGGCAAATACGCGGCCAAGGTCATCACCGACGACCTGGACGCCCGCATGGTCAACCAGCCCGGCCGGGCGCCGTTCGACTACTGGGACAAGGGCACGATGGCGACCATCGGCCGCAAGGCGGCGGTGGCGATGGTGGGCAAGCTACACCTGACGGGCTTCATCGCCTGGCTGGCGTGGCTGTTCGTCCACCTCTTCTTTCTCGTCGGCTTCCGCAGCAAGATCGCTGTCATGGCGCAATGGGCGTATTCGTATCTCACGTATCGCCGCAGCGCGCGGGTCATCACCGGGCTGCGGCCTCCGCCCGTGGCCGAGAAGGCGGCGGGCTAAGGGCGGCGCGCCCGCTGGGGCGAGAGAAAACGGTTGACGCTCCCCCGCCCGCCGGCCATCTCTGCCCTCCGCTCATGGCCGACGCCCGCCCCTCCTCCCCCGTCCTCCCGCTCCTGGCGGCCGCCCTCCTCCTGCCGCTGCTCCCGGCGTGCGCCAACGTTCGCACCCTGATCTCAGGCACCAGCTCCGGCGCCAAGCTCGACCGCCCGGCCGAGCGTCCGCACAAGCCCCTGGACAAGCGGGTGCGCCACGTGGTGATCGCCGTCGCCGCCGACGGGAACGGGCAAATCGTGGACACGCGCGTCGTCCAGAGCAGCGGCTCGCCCGCGGTGGACGATTACGTCCGGGCCTACCCCCCGCCGCAGGCCACCCCCGCCAGCGTGACGACGCTGGAGCTGACCTATTCCGCCGCCGAGGGTTTCTCCCCGCCGAAAGTGCTCAAGGTAGAGCCGCTCGCGGCGCAATGAGGGGCGCGCGGCCGTCGCGGCGGCCCATGACCGCCGGGGTTTCCCTGGCCGAACTCAGCGGTCATGGACCGCCGCTACCGGCTTGCCGGGGTGCCCCGTTACCGCTGGTCAATCGGCACCACCTTCTCGCCCACGGGTCGGCCGGTGTATTCGCTCAACGGGCGGTAGAGCCGGTTATCGGCCAACTGCTCCAGGATGTGCGCCGCCCAACCGGAGGTCCGCGCGATGGCGAACACGGGCGTGAACAGGTCCGTCGGGATGCCCAGCGAGTAATACACGGTGGCCGAATAGAAATCCACGTTCGCGTTCAGCCCCTTCTTCTCCTTCATGTAGGCCGCGATGCGCTCACTTATACGGATCCACTTCGGCTCGCCAAGCTGCTCGGTGAGCTTGACGCCCATCGCCTGCAGGTGCGGCGCGCGGGGATCGAGCGTCTTATACACCCGGTGCCCGATGCCCATGATCTTCTTCTTCTGGCCCAACTGCTCTTCGAGATAGGCATCCACCTTGTCTTCGCTGCCGATCTTTTGCAGCATGGTGATGACGCCTTCGTTCGCGCCACCGTGCAGCGGGCCTTTGAGCGCGGCGATGGCGGCCGTGACGGCGGAGTAAACGTCCGTCAACGTGGCGATAACGACGCGGGCGGTGAACGTCGAAGCGTTCATGCCGTGATCCGCGTGGAGGACGTAGGCCACGTCCAGCGTGTTGGCCGCTTCCGCCGTCGGTTCGGCGTCGTTCATCAGATACAGAAAGTGCGCCGCCTCGCCCAGGTCGTGCCGGATGGGCGGGAGCCGTTTACCCAACCTCGCCCGGTGGAAATACGCGGCGATGACGCCTATCTTGGCCGTCAGGGAAAGGCAGCGCCGCTGGTTCGCCTCGGGGCCTTCGCCGCTGGTCGTGTCGTAGAGGCCGAGCATCGAGACGGCCGTGCGGATCACGTCCATCGGGTTCGCGCTCTTGGGCGCGTTGGAAAGGAAATCAATCACCGGCCGCGGCAACTCGCGCTGCTGCCGCAGGGAGTTCGTGAACTGCGTCAACTCGTCGCGCCGGGGCAGACGGTCGTTCCACAGGAGGTAAGTCACCTCTTCATAGGACGCACGGCCGGCGAGCTCGTTGATGTCGTAGCCGGCGTAGATGAGTTGACCCGCCTCCCCGAGCACGTCGGAGATGCGGGTGTTGTTGGCGATAATGCCTTCGAGTCCTTTGGAAACCATCATAAAAGAGGGGTGGTTGGGGGAGGATGGAAGTTATCCCGTATTGGGGAACCCCGTGGGCTCCCCGCGGGCTTGTGGATACTCGTTAGAAACAAAAGGAGGCGGGTCGCCGCCCGAGGCTACCCTTGCCCTTTCAGGCGTGCAATGAGCGTCTCGGCCATATCGGCGGGAGACTTCGCCACGGCGATGCCCGCCGCTTCCAGCGCGGCGATCTTGCCCTCCGCGGTGCCCTGGCCGCCGGAGACGATGGCGCCCGCGTGCCCCATGCGCCGGCCGGGCGGCGCGGTGGCCCCGGCGATAAAGGCGGCCACGGGTTTCCGGCAGTTTTCCTTGATCCACGCCGCCGCTTCCTCCTCCGCGGTGCCGCCGATCTCGCCGATGAGGATGAACGCTGCGGTGTCCGGGTCGTCGTTGAACAGCCTGGCCGCGTCGAGGTGCGAGGTGCCGTTGATGGGGTCGCCGCCGATGCCGATGCAGGTGCTCTGCCCGTAGCCGCGGGAAGTCAGTTGCCAGACGGCTTCATAGGTCAACGTGCCCGAGCGGGAAATCACGCCGATGTTGCCGGCCCGATGGATGTAGCCAGGCATGATGCCGATCTTGCACTGGTCCGGCGTGATGATGCCGGGGCAGTTCGGCCCGATGAGGCGCACGCCGGGGTTCTCCGCCAGGGCGACTTTCACGCGCATCATGTCCATGACGGGGATGCCCTCCGTGATGCACACGATGAGCTTCACGCCGGCCTCGGCCGCTTCCAGGATGCCGTCCGCGGCGCCGGGCGGGGGCACGAAGATCATGGTGGCGTTGGCCCCGGTCTGCGCGACGGCCTCCGCGACGGTGTCGAAGACGGGGATGGCGTCATCGAAGCGTTCACCGCCGCGCCCCGGGGTGACGCCGGCGACGACGTTGGTGCCATAGTCGCGGCAGCCGCGCGCGTGGAACGCGCCCGATTTGCCGGTGATACCCTGCACGAGCAGGCGGGTGTTTTTGTCAACGAGGACGGACATAAACGGGCGGGGGAAACTCTTCGGTTGCGGGGGAGCAAATCACGGGGGCCGGGGGCATCACGCCACCGCCGCCGCCGCGCCGACGACCTTCACGGCCGCGTCGGTCAAGTCGTTGGCGGTGATGACCGGCAGCCCGCTCTCGGCGATCAACCGCTTGCCGGCCTCGACGTTCGTGCCCTCCAACCGCACCACCAGCGGCACGGGCAGCTTCACGGCTTTCACGGCCCCGATGATGCCCTTGGCGATCACGTCGCACTGCATGATGCCGCCAAAGATGTTGACCAGGATGGCTTTCACCTTCGGGTCCGCGACGAGGATTTTGAAGGCCTCCGTCACCTGCTGCTCGGAGGCGCCGCCGCCCACGTCCAGGAAGTTGGCCGGGTTGCCGCCGTGGTATTTGATGATGTCCATCGTCGCCATCGCCAGGCCCGCGCCGTTGACCAGACAGGCGATGTCGCCGTCCAGGCCGA
>CAXTFX010000167.1:0-8710 GCA_964243185.1 uncultured Chthoniobacterales bacterium | reverse complement strand
GGGCGTTGCGGGATGGCGGCGGGGACGCGGAGGAAACCTTCGGGCGCACGCTGCCATGGCTGCCGCTCTGGCTGGGATTGACGCTGGCGGCGGTGGCACTCGGCTTCTGGCGGCACCGGGCGGTGTTGGCGCGGCGGGTGGCGCCGGCGGACCCGGAGGCAGGGTAGCCCCTACCCGTCGCGGCGTGGGCGAGTGCGCCGGGAGGGGACCCGAAAGGGGGGGGGTGGGGCCGGCCGGAAGGGAGGGGAAAAGCTTAGCCGAAAGAACATGGGGGGGGGGGGCGGGCCGGGCGTTAGGCTGGACGGCGGTGCGGGTCCACCCTCGGCCGCCCGGCCGTGCGGTCGGGAGCGGCCCGAAAACGCCGCCCAACGGTCGGAGCCACCCCCCCCCGCGTCCATGCCCACGCCCGTCCCCGACCTCCCCGCGTCCGACGACGGCAGCCGGCTGGCCGTCGGTCCGCCGCCGGCCGCGGGCCGCGACACGCCTCCGCCCGGGGCGCCGACGGGTTGGGAGGGGCTGCTGCGCGAGGCCCGCGGGGCCGCCCGGGCCGCCGAACGCGAGCGGCTGGGCGGGCTGTTGCACGACGGGGTGTTGCAAAGCCTCAACGCCGCCGGGCTGGCCCTGGCCCACCTCAGGCTCGGGTTGCTGGCGGAGGCCGACCCGGCCGGGCAGGTCGCGGTGGTCCCCTTGACCGAACTGCTGCGCCTTTCCGACGCGCTGGAACGGCAGATGCACCTGGCCGCGAGCGACCTGCGCGGTTGGATGCTCGACCACGGCCGCGCCCTGCCGGAGTCCTTCGCCGAGGCCCGCCGGCCGGACGGCGAACTGCTCGGGGCATTGCGCTGGCTGGTCGTCCAACGTCTGGGTTTCGTGCTGGACCACCCGGCCCCGCTCCCCACCGCGCCGCGCTCGCCGATGGACGACACCGGGGACGACTGGCACGGCGACAGCTCGGCTGTCCGCCCCACGGCTGCCGGCGCGCCGCCGACCGTCTGCGTGCAGGTGAACGGCGGGGCGGTCCCGCTCGCGCCGGAGGTGGAAGTCGAGGTCTTGGCCATCGTGCAGGAGGCCCTGCTCAACGCCCACCGTCACGGCCGCGCCCGCACGATCCTGGTGGCAGCGGTCTTCCCCGGCGCGCCCGCCGGCGTCGTGGTCGCCGCAAGCGCCCGGCACACCGGCCGGCCCGCGGGGGAGCTGGCCCAATCGTTTGTTTTCAGCGGGCCGGGGGCCGTCGCGGCGTCCGGTGCCCGGCCGGCCCTGCGGCTCGTCATCCTGGACGACGGCCGGCCCTCGCTGGAGGGCTTCGCGGCCGGCGCGGACCCCGCCCACGACGGCTACGGCCTGCGCGCCATGCGCGGCCGGGCGGCGCGGCTCGGGGCGACGCTGCGGATTGTGCCCGCTTCGCCGGGCGGCACCTGCGTGCGCCTGGAACTGCCCCTGGCGCCCCCGGGGCCTTACCCACCCGGGAGTCCTCCCCGGGGTCGCGTGTGTGGCCAGTCCCCTGACGGCGGGACCCGACCCACCACGGCTGCCGCCGTCTGGAGCCCCTATTTCCACGATCCCGAAACACAAACCTGCCAGCACACCACATCAAACCTATGAAACTAACCCGTCTCACCTCTCTCACCGCCGCCCTCGCCCTACTGCCCCTCGGCGGCGCGGGCTGCTCCACGGCCGGCCAACGCGCCGAGGTCGCCTCCCGCGACCGCCGGGACGTTTCCTCCCCCACCGTCCAATCCGCGGAAGCCGGCCAGGACGGCCGCACCGTCGGCCAGGCCGGCACCCCGGTGACGCGATGACCCTCGCGCGCGGGTTTTTGACGGCCGACGCGGGCCCGACCGCCACGACCCGCGCCCCCCCGCAGTCGGGCGGCACCCGCGTGCGCCCGGAGCTGCCGTCGCGCGAAACGGCTCGACCCCAGGTTTTTTCGGTCCCTCGACCTCCGGGTCGGTCGGCCCGCCTTGCATCCGCGCCTCCTCGCCCTGCCCTGCAATCCCCTGACCTCGTCTCCCATGCCCAAAGAACCCCCTCCTAGACGCCCGGACAATCCCACCCCCACCGACGGTCGCTTCACCCGCCGCGGCTTCCTCAAGGGCGGCAGCCTCTCGGCCCTCGGCGCGGCCCTGCTCGGCGGCACCCGCGAGGCGCTGGCCGCCGCGGCTGTAGATACCGAGCCGGTCGTCCTCGGCCCGGGGGCGGTCGCCTTTGACCTGCGCGTCAACGGCACCACCCGCCAGGTCGCCGCCGAGCCGAACGTCACGCTGCTCGACCTTTTGCGCGAGCGCCTGCACCTGACGGGCACCAAGATGGGCTGTAACCACGGAGCTTGCGGCGCCTGCACCGTTCACGTTGACGGGCAGCGCGTGAACTCCTGCCTGGCGCTGGCCGTCATGCAGCGGGGCCGCGAGATTCAGACGATCGAGGGGTTGGCCAAGGGTGACACCCTGCACCCGATGCAGGCGGCGTTCATCGAATGTGACGCGTTCCAGTGCGGGTTCTGCACCTCTGGGCAGATCATGTCGGCCGTGTCCTGTTTGCGCGAGGGCCACGCCGGCAGCGACACGGACATCCGCGAGTGGATGAGTGGCAATCTCTGCCGCTGCGGCGCCTACAACGGCATCGTGGAGGCGATCAAAAGCGTCCGGGACACGGCGCGCGGGGCGGGAGGTGGGGGATGAAGAGCTTCGCCCTGTCACAGGCCGCCACCCCGCACGAAGCGCTCGACCAAGCGAGCGGGGCGCCCGTTACATCGCCGGGGGGACCACCCTGGTTGACCTGATGCGGCTCTCCGTCGAGGTGCCAGACCGGCTGGTGGACATCAGTCGGCTGCCGAACGTCCAGATCTCCACCCTGCCGGATGGGCTGCGCTTGGGCGCCGCCGTCAAGATGAGCGCCGCGGGTGGTCACCCGGCCGTCGTCAAACACTTCCCGGCCCTCTCGCAGTCCCTGCTTTTGGCCGCCTCCGCGCAGCTCCGCAACGCGGCCTCGCTGGGCGGCAACCTCCTCCAGCGCACCCGCTGCCCCTACTTTCGGGACGTGGCGTTTCCCTGCAACAAGCGGCGGCCCGGAAGCGGTTGCCCCGCCATTGCCGGTATCCATGACTCCCTGGCGGTCTTGGGTGCCAGTGACGCCTGCATCGCCACGCACCCCGGGGATTTCGCCGTCGCCCTCGCCGCCCTGGATGGCACGCTCGTCCTGGAGCAGCGCGACGGCGGCACGCGCCGGGTCCCGGTGGGCGAGTTCTACCTGTTGCCCGGCCGCGAACCGCAGCGCGAAACCGTGCTGCGCGACGACGAGTTGATCACCGAAATCGAAGTTCCGGGTGGGGCGCTGGCCGGGAATTCCGTTTACCTCAAACTACGCGAACGCACCTCCTACGCTTTTGCCCTGGTGTCGGTGGCCGCCGCCCTCGACGTCCAGAACGGCCGCATCCGGGCGGCGCGGATCGCTCTGGGCGGGGTGGCGGCCAAACCGTGGCGGGTTCCCGTCGCCGAGCAGACGCTCGTGGACGCCGCGCCGGGCCGGGCGGTGTTCGAGCGGGCTGCCGATGCCCTGCTGCGTGACGCCAGCCCGTTGGAGCGCAACGCTTACAAGGTGCCCCTGGCGCGTCACGCCGTCATCGAGGCGCTGGAAACCCTCAGTGCCGAAAAGCCCGCGCCATGAACACGTCCCCATTCCAGCCGCAAGCCGTCGGGCGTGCCGAAAAGCGGGTCGAGGGTCGCTCCAAGGTCACCGGGGCGGCCACCTACACCGCCGACGTTCAACTCCAGAACCTCGCCCACGCGGTCTTCGCCACGAGCACCATCGCCCGGGGTCGCATCCTCGACCTTGACGACCGGAGCGCCGCGGCGGCTCCCGGGGTCCTCGCGGTGTTCACCCACCTGAACCTGCCCCGGCTGGCCCTCCAGCCCAAGCAGGGCGGTCGGCAGGCGCCCGGGATGAGCTTTGCCCCTTTGCAGGGTCCCGAGATCATCTTGGCAGCCCAGCCGGTTGCACTCGTGGTCGCCGAAACCATCGAACAGGCACGGCACGCGGCGACCCTTCTGAGGGTGCGCTACGAGGAGCAGGCGCCGACCACCGACTGGCGCGGCGCGACGGCGCAGGTTTACCAGCCCGAGAAGGCCGGCTTCGTGGAGGGTTACACCCGCCGGGGCGAGCCCGAGCGGGCCTGGGCGGAGGCGCCCGTGAAGCTGGAGCGGACGTATGAGGTCCCCTTCTACCATCACAACCCGATTGAAACCTGCGCGACGGTCGCGGTGTGGGAGGGTGACCAGCTCACGCTCCACGACACCACGCAGGGCACCGCCGGCACCCGCCGGGTCGCGGCCGAGCAGCTTGGCGTAGCGGAGGACCGGGTCCGGGTCATCGCCCGGTTCGTCGGCGGCGGCTTCGGGGTGAAATCCGCCTCCTGGCCGCACACCGCCTTTGCCGCCCAGGCGGCCCGTGCGCTCGGGCGCCCGGTCAAGCTGGTGCTCAGCCGCGCGCAGATGTATTCCGCGGTGGGCCTGCGCGAGGCGGCCCAGCACCACCTCCAACTCGGCGCCAGCTCCGACGGTCGCCTCTCGGTGATCCGCCACACCAAGCTGAACCCGACCTCCATGGTGGACGATTGGTCGGAGCACGCCGGGGTGGTCATGTCCATGCTCTACGCGCACGACCACTTCGAGAACCGTCACCGGATGGTCCACACCAACACCCATTCGGGGATGCCCATGCGGGCGCCGGGGGAAGCGCCGGGGCTTTTCGTGTTGGAAAGCGCGCTGGACGAACTCGCCTACGAACTCAAGCTGGACCCCATCGAGTTGCGGCGGCGCAACCACGCCGACCTCCACCCGGTTGATGGCCTGCCCTGGTCCAGTAAGTCGCTCAGGGAGTGCTATGCCAGGGGGGCCGAGATGATCGGCTGGGGCCAGCGCGAGCCCGAGGCGGGGCGGACCCGGGACGGGGACTGGCTCATCGGCCTCGGCATGGCGAGCGCCACCTACCCCGTGTATCCCGCCGAGGCCGCCGCGGCGTCGGTGCGCCTTTTCGCCGACGGCCGCGCGGTGGTGCGCAACGGCGGCACCGACATCGGCACGGGCGCTTACACGATCATCGCCCAGTCCGCGGCCGAGGGTCTGGGAGTTCTCACCGAGCGAATGCGGGTGGAACTCGGGACAGCGACCTGCCCGTCGGCGGTCAACAGGGAGGCTCGACCGGAGCCATCAGCGCCAGCTCGGCGACCTACCTGGCGGGCGCCAAGCTGCGCCGGAAGCTCGTCGCCCTGGCCACGGCGGACGAGCACAGCCCCTTGCACGGGCTTCCGTCCGAGGAGGTCAACGTGCAGGAGGGAACGCTGATGGCGGTCGGGGAACCGGGCCGGAGGGAGACGTTCTCCACCCTCATGCTCCGCAACAAACTCGCGGCCCTGGAGTCGCACGCCGACTGGCAGCCCACCGGTGACCACAAGGCGGACCCACGCTCGGTGGGAAAGGGGGAGCCGGCAGGCAGCAGCGACGGGCAAGCGCGGCGTCCGCTCTTCGCCATGGACGCCTTCGGGGCCATTTTCGCGCGGGTGCGCGTGCATCCCGGCCGCGGTCAGGTGCGGATCGAACGTTTGGCCGGTGCCTACGCCGCCGGCCGGATCCTCAACCCGAAGACCGCGGCCAGCCAGATCCGCGGCGGCATGATCATGGCCGCCGGTTACACCCTGATGGAGCAGAGCTTGCTGGACCCGCACTACGGCCGGTTCCCCTCCATGAACCTCGCCGACTACCACCTCCCGGTTCACGCCGACATCCCTCCCCTGGAGGTCGCCTTCGTCGCGGAAGAGGACCCCTACGTCAACGTGCTCGGCGTCAAAGGGGTAGGGGAACTCGCCGCCACCGGCGTCGCCGCGGCCATCGCCAACGCGGTTTTCCATGCGACGGGCCGCCGCGTGCGCCAACTACCGATCACCCCGGAAAGGTTGGTCCAGTCCCTGGCCTAACCTCGGCCACTCCCCGGGTCAGATCATCGCGGAATTACCTAACCACCCCTCATGCTCCCACCGGACTCTCCCCATCCCAACCCTCCCGAAGCTGATGGCCTCACCCGCCGCGGTTTCCTCAAGGGCGGCAGCCTCTCGGCCCTCGGCGCGGGGCATCGCCGAGCGGGAGTTGAAGGTCGTGCGCGAGCGGCTTGGCTGGACGGAGGAGCAGCGCGCCGCGGACCTGCTGCCCGAGGCGTTCGGCCCGGGGAACGCGCTGATCCTGGAGGTGGCGAGCGAACACGTCACGGAGGTGTTCAGCGCGTTCGGCCAGCGCGGGGTGGCGGCCGAGCGGGTCGCCACCGTGGCCGCGCAGGAGGTCCGCGATTACCTCGCCGCGCCGGGCGCGCCGGCGGTGGGCGGGCACCTGGCCGACCAGTTGCTCCTCCCGCTGGCGCTGGCCGGGGGCGGGGCGTTCTCCACCGTGCTCCCCTCCGGGCACACGCGGACCAACGTGGAAACCATCGCCCGATTCCTGCCGGACGTGCGTTTTGAACTGCGCGCGCCGAAGGACGAAAGCGGCCCGGATGCGTGGATCATCGCCGCGCGGTCCGGGGGGTGAGGAGCTCAGGCCCGCAAGCTCTTCTCCCGGCCGTAGATTAGCATGAAGAGCAACAGCGTGGTTCCGAAGATGATCTGCCGGACCTGCGGCTCGACCCGCAAGGTGATGAGCAAGCCCTGTAGGAACGTCAGCATGATCGCGCCGGCCACCGTCCCGGCGTAGCGGCCGCTGCCCCCCGACAAGGCCGTCCCGCCGATGACCACCGCGATCACGGAGGGCAACGCATACTGCTCGCCCACGCCGATGAACATGGTGCCGGTGTAACCCAGGAGCAGGAACCCACCGCCGGCCGCGAGCAGCCCGGAGCAGCCGTAGGCCAGGATCCGCACCACGCCCACCCGCACGCCGGCGAACCCGGCGGCCACGTCGTTGGCCCCCACGGCATACAGGCTCAAGCCGAAGCGGGTGTAGCGCAGCGCGAAGGCGACCAGCAGGATCACCCCGGCCCAGAGGAACAGCACCCCGGGCACCTCGAGCCACAAGGGCTTGACGACGAGGCGGACCAGCCGCGGCGCCGCCGCCCCGGAGGGTTGCCCCCGGGTGAGAAAGACCAGCAGGCCCTGGATGACCCCGTTCGTCCCCAGGGTCATGACCAGGGGGGGAATCCGAACGACGGACGCCCCCAGGCCGTTGAAGGTGCCCACGGCGAAGCCCACCGCCAGGGTGGCGAGGAGGGCGGGGAGGATGAAGGCGTCGCGCCCGGCCATGACGTTGCCGGCCACCAGGGCGCCGAGGGTCAGCACCCCGCCCACCGACAGGTCAATGCCCTCCCGGCCGCTGAGGATCACCAGGTTCTGGCCGGCGGCCACGATGGCCAGGAACGCCGCGATGGTGAGCTGGTCATACACCTGGCGCGGGGCGGCGAACCCCGGCGAGATCGCCTGCCCCACGGCCAGGATGACGGCGACGGCGGCCAACGGCAGCACCAGGGGTTGGCGCACCGCGGCGCGCAGCCAGCGGCGGCGGCCCGGCGGCGGGATGGGGGCGGGGGAGGCGGGGGCGTTCATCGTCAACCCTGGGAACGCCGCGAAACCAGCACGCCCCCGGCGAGGGCGAGCAGGATGATCACGCCTTGCAGCAGGCTCTGGTAAACGTAGGGCAGCTTGGCGAAGAAGATCACCGTGTTGATCAGGCCGAGGTTGGCGCCGCCGAGCAGGGACCCGAAGATCGAGCCCGTCCCGCCCGCCAGCGACGTGCCCCCCAGCACCACGGCGCTCACCGAGCTCAACGTGAACGCCTGTCCCATCAATGGGTCCGCGCTGGCCGTTTCCCCGAGCACGCACAGCGTCGCCACGCCGACGAGCAGGCCGGCCAAGAGATAGCTGCCGAAGCGCACCGCCGTCACCGGCAGCCCGCTCTGGAAGGCCGCCTGCCGGTTGCCGCCCGTGGCGAGGAGGTAGGTGTAAAACCGGGTGCGGGCGAGAAGCCCGGCCGCGGCGAGCAGGGCCGCCAGCACCCAGAGCGCGAAGGGCAACCCCAGCACGTCCCCGCCGTAGGTCTCGTAGTAGGCCGCCGGCACGGACCCGCCCGCCTGCGGGGTGATGGTCAGGGCGAGCCCGCCGAAGACGACGCTGCTGCCGAAGGTGGCAATGAGGGGCTGCAGGCGCAGGGCGCCGACCAGCAGCCCGTTGCAGGCGCCGGCCAGCAACCCGGTCGCGAGGCCGCTGGCGAGGCCGGCCGGGATGGCCCAGGGATGCCCCTCCCCAAGGGATTCCATCGTTTTCACCGCGACCACGTTAACCAGGCTGACCATGGCTCCCACCGACAGGTCAATGCTCCCGCCGAGCACCACGTAGGTCTGCGCGATGGCCACGATGATCTGCGGCAGGAAGGTGGTCAGGTTCGAGGCCGCCACCCGCGCTTCCACGAACCGGGGTTGCAGGGCGGTGTTCACGACGCAGAGCGTCACAAAGACCGCGATGGCCAGCCAGTAGGGGTGCCGGCGCGCGTGGGGCAGACGCAGGCGACGGGGGGAGGAACGGGCCGTCATCGCGGGAGGGGCGGGGTCGAGCGCGCGCCCGCCTACGCGGGTCCCGTCAACGCGGCGGAATAAAGGTGGTGCTCGGTCAAACGCTCGCCCGCCAGCTCCGTCACGATCCGGCCGCCGTTGAAGACCAGCACGCGGTCCGCGTTGCCGAGCA
>CAXTFX010000166.1:0-8713 GCA_964243185.1 uncultured Chthoniobacterales bacterium | reverse complement strand
ACCACGCCAAGCCAGGCGTGCCCGCGGCGGGGGTGTGCGGAGCCCGGGGCGGGTAACGGGAGAAAGCCGAGTGACGCCTGTAGGCCGTAAAAGCGCGTGGCAAGCGGGACCAGGCACCTCGGCCCGCGGGCGTTCGTCCGAGCGCCGGGCCAGGCGTTATCGGTTTCGGCTGCGGGTCGCCACAAGGGTCCAACCGGCCCACGGCTACCTGGGACTCGGCCTGCCCCTGGAATGCCAGGCATGGGCTCAGGCGGTGGGTCACACCGTGGCTCGAAACGCAGGCACCTGAAAATATGGTCAGGTAAACCTCTATTAAGAGGAACTAAGGCCGTTGGCTCGCGTCAGGCACTCATCCAGCTAGTAGGACTGAGGTAATGTCATCCTCTCTTCCACCCGAGACGGGGCGCCTGCGCGCGCTGGGTGCGCGTGGTTGCCTCACCAGGCCCAAGCCGTCGGTCATGACAGATCTGGCGCAGACCCTTGAAGGCGCGCTCGCCAGAGAGATCCGTTCAGCGCCGCTCGCCGTCTAAGGGCAACCTCACCTCATGTCCACCACCGCCGCCACCCTCACCCGCGAGGAGACCGACGCCCGGCCGCCCATCGCGCGGTCGCTCTTCGCCCTCGCGCCGCTCCACCTGCCCAACCACCGCACGTCCCGTTACCTCGGGGATAATCTCTGCTTTCCCCTCGAGCAGCTGGCCGAGCGGGACCAGTCGCTCTTGCAGCACATCTACAAGGTTTTCTCGGAACTGCTCTTCATCATCGGTAGCCCCACCACCGATGACGCCCAGAAGTGGCAGGAGATCGCGCTCTGGACCCAGCGTCACAGCCTGGACACGCTCATCAACGAGGTGCGCGAACTCGGGGAAGCTTCCCACGCCCACGCCACCGGCGAAAGTCTCGCCAAGTCCATGCACGACGTGCGCGGCGGGGCGCTGAGTTCACTGCTGGGCCGCCTACAGTTGCTCTACCGCATGCCTCAGGATGAAGCGGGGCTGCAAGTGCTCTTTGTCCTGGCGCGCGACCACCTCAAGATCATGCGCAGCGCCTTCACCGGCCTGGACGACCCCCGCCGTGAGGCGGACCGTCGGCCCAAGAGCCACGACGTGAGCCTCATCGTCGAGAAATGGCACGACGCGGTGGTCGGCCCCAAGTGGCAGGAGCGTCCTACCCGCCTGTTCGTGGACTGCCGCCACCGCGGGGCGCTGACCGAGTGCTGCCTGGAAAGCGCCGCCCTGGACCGCATCTTCTACAACCTGGCCAACAACGCCTGCCGCCACACCGCCGGCAACCGCCTGGACATGGCCATCTTTGCCACCTCCACCTCGCCGGACGCCTGCCTGCGCTTCGCGCTCTCCAACCAGGTCGGGCCCCAAGACACAACCTACCTGCGCTCCCTGTTGCCCACGGACGCTGCCGACAGCGCGGACAAAGGCGCCGGTCTGAGCTTGCGGGGCCTCTTCGAGCCGCAGATTTCAAGCACCGGCTCGGGCTTCGGGCTGACGGTGGTCGCCGACTTCGTGGCCGGGGCCTTCGGTCTGCGCGATCGCGCCGAGGCTCTGCGCGAACGCTACCTGGGCGCCATCCTGGATGGTCAGACGTTCCGGGTCTGGTTTCACTGGCCCATCGCCAACGACAACCTCCCGGCCAAGCTCGACGACTACCACCGCCTCCAGGAAAGCCTGAGCGAACCTTGACCCAGCCCCGGGGGCCGCGGGGCCGACCGGCCGAGACCTCCGCCGGCTGGCCCTCGTCAAAGGGGCCCCGCCCCCAGCCCCAACCGCCAGATCGTCGCACCGCGATGTTGACCTCCCCTCCGTCCGCCGTCACAGAGATGGACCGGTCAACCCCCAGCAGGCGGGTGACGTTGCTCTGCATTGAGGACACCCTCTCCAACCTGCAACTGCTCAAGCTGGTGTGCGATTCGTTGCGGCCCGCGTGGCGTTTTCTGGCGGCGCAGGACGGCCGTGACGGTCTGCGGCAGGCGCGAGACCAACACCCCGACCTCATCGTGCTCAACCTTCAACTCCTCGGCATGGGCGGTGAGGCCGTGCTGACCGAGTTGCGCCGGCAGCCCGCCACCGCGCGCATCCCGGTGCTGATCCTCAGCGGCGACACCTCCCGCCCCACCCACGACCAGCTGCTGGGACTCGGCGCGAATGATTACCTCACCAAACCTTTCGACGTCAACGTTCTGGTCGCCATGCTCGATGCCTTGTGGCAGCGATCGACCGCGGCGAACTCGGGTTCGTAGTGCCACGACCTTTCAGGGGGAAGGCGCAAACGGGCGGATGAGCAAATCTCGTGGCGACCAGGTAAACTTGCTTCTGAATGACCCTGTGGGTGTCTTCCAAGAAGGGCTCTGGGTCTGTGCCGGACAGCCATGGCCCACCCGCGGCGCAGCCGAACCTCGGGGCCCGATCTGGGCGCTTCACGCCCCTAAAGCTGGTGGCCGCCAGATCTAGAGCAGTTAACACCCTAACGGTATTTTTTCCGGGGGCTGTGGTCTCCTGCACGCCGAGGGTCCGCACCAGGGAAGGTTCCGCTTCCCCTTTGGCCACGTGGCCATCCTCTCGCGCATCTCCGAGCCACAGCTTCGTCAACACCCCGCCGGGGATCTCAGCCCGAGCAGGGCACGAAACTCTGGGTCTTCAGATACCCGAAGTCTCTTCGAGGGCAGACACCGGCTCCCACTATCGCGAGGGCAGGATGACCCGACCTTTTTTCAGGAGGGGGAAAGGCTTTTCCCTGGTCCGAGCCGCGGCGTCTCGGACGCACCCCATTCTGCGGAAGGGCGGTCCTCCCGCAACGCCATCCCCGACCGGCTTGGGGGAACACCCTGCGCGCCCGCCGAGCGTCATCACCATCCCAGCCGGCAAGCGGCTGACGGTGACGCCACACCGCGGACGCGCCCTACCGGCGCCAGCCGCGCGAGGAACGCGCCGCTGGCCAGAGGGAGGCCGAGCTTCGGAAAGCTCGGGGAGCAGAAGCGGATTACGCCAGGGAAAGGTCTTCGGCTGGACGGCCATCAAGGTCTGAATTGAATCCGCCCGGTGCTTCAGTGTGTTTGCAGTTAACCCCCTCTTCGACAGGGAAAAACCTACAAAATATTTACCGTTTTCGATTGCATTAACTGACAGTTGTATGTATGGTTTACACGTTGACCGGCGTTCGTCGGCCAGCACGAAACAAGACGGGCCTTGGCGAGGCGGCAACCTCGACCAAGGCCCAAGGCAAACACCAACCCCACCCGTTCAGAAGCAGAAGCCTTATGTTCACCCACCCCACTCTAACCGGTCACTCCGAACTCGACAACCCCGCGCTCCGGGCGCTTGCCCCCAGCGTCTTCGCCCTCTAACCCCCACGCCGACGGTTTCCCCGCGTTACTCGTTCCTGCCCACGGCCGAGGTCGTCGCGGGCCTGCGCTCCCAGGGATGGGCGCCGGTGTGGGCGGCCGAGCAGCGCATCCGCACCCCCGAGCGCCGCGGCTTCCAGAAGCACATGCTCCGGTTCGCCCGGCGTGACGACCTTGCCCGCACCCAGGAGGAGCGGCCCGAGTTGGTTTTGATCAACAGCCACGACCGCCGCAGCGCCTACCAGCTTCACGCGGGCGTCTTCCGGTTCGTGTGCGCCAACGGGATGATTCTCTCGGATTGCCTGTTCGCGCGCGTCAGCATCCCGCACGTTGGCTTTGAGACGGCCAAGGTCATCGAAGCCAGCGCCGGGGTCGTCAGCCAGATGCCGGCGCTCGCCGACAAGTTGGCCCGCTACAAGGATTATCGGCTCACCACCCTGGAGCGGTGGGCGTTCGGGTGCGCCGCCCTCAAAATCCGCTTCGGCTCGCTCCGGGAAGCCCCCATCAGCCACGAGGTGGCCTTGCGCCCCCGCCGGCCCGAGGACGCGACCCCCACGCTATGGAACACCTTGAACGTCCTTCAGGAAAACCTCTTGAAGGGCGGGCAGCGGGACCCCTACCGCCGCCGGTCCGGCACGGCCCAGCCGTTCGCACGCACCCGGGCCGTCCGGGGGTTGAGCGAGAGCGTCCGGCTCAACAAGGCGCTGTGGGCCTACGCGGAAACGCTGTGGGGCGGCGAGATTGACCTTTCCCCGCCGCAGCCGGGCATCTTCCGCGACCGGCGGGAGGTTTCGCTGGCCGTGGCTTGAGGCAGACCGACGGGGTTGTCGAGCGGGGGAGGTTCCACCCCTCCCCCGTTCAGGCTGCCCACTTTCCCCCCTCCCCACCATGAAAATCTACCGAGCCACCCGCGCCGACGAGGGCATTGGCGCCGTGACGGTCACGGAAGAAGACGGCCGGGCCTACGCCCTTCGCGCACGTTTTGACCTGCACAATCATTCCCCGAGCGGTTTGGAATGGGCTTATGCGGGTAGCGGACCTGCCCAACTCGCCCTGGCACTTCTGGCGGACCACTTCAGGACGGCCACGGCCACGGCGTTTCCGGCCGGGATTGGCGATGACCTCGCCCGGGCCGTTTACCAGGACTTCAAGTTTGCCGTCGTCGCCCGGCTACCGCGAGCAGGCTGGACCCTCACCACCCAGGAGATTGGGCAAGCCCTCTGCCGGCTGGCCAGCGAGGACGAGAGGCATTTCTGGGGGCGGATCGTCGGCGCGCTTGACGCCACGCAGTTTGTCGCGGCCGTCACCACGGAGGAGAGCGGGGCCGACCCCGAGCCGGCCGAACTGCAAACCCGTGCGGTCGGGATCATCACCAGCGCCTTCCCGGTGTCGGCGGACTACGCCCGCCGGCAGGTTGCCCGCTACTACCAACACGAAGAACTACCGGAGGAGGCCCCACGGTGAAACCGCGGCACCCCGCCCCCTTCAACACCAAGTCGGCGAGCGCCCCCGCCGCGGCGGGGGCCACGGCCGACCAGTTAGCGTTCGTCTTCCCGGCGATATCACCACCGCCACCCCCGACCCCACCGCCGCCGGTCGTCGTCACCCGTGCTCAACCGCCGCCCGAGGGGACGAGCGGACGGCGCACGGTCCATCCACCTCACGCCCAGGCTGCCGGGTTCCGCTGGCCTCTGGCCGTCACCGCCCGGCTGTGGGCCGACCTGGAATCGGTGCCCGCCCCGCACCGGCACCGGGAAACCGTCGCCCGCCGCTGGCACGACGTCCTCCTGCTGGCCGCCGCGGCGGCGGCGCAACTCCGTCGTGACAACCGGAGCGCCACCAGCGTCAAAGTCATCCTGCACACGACCGGGGCACCCGAGCGGAGCCGCGAGCACCTGAAAACCTTGCACCTCGACCGCGAACCCGACGGGGCCAGCGGGCGCGAAAACTTCATCCTTGGCTACGCCGAGGAATTTACATACAACGGTGGTTGACCTCCTCCTCGGCCTGAAGGCCGGGGATTCCTGATTGCAAAATGGTTCCGTGGAGGGACTGCCGGTGAACTGTCGGGACCAATGCACGTCAAGACGGCCCAACTTGGCAATGGTGAGGTTTCGGTTACGCGGATCCCACCGGAAGCCGCTGGCGGTGTAGGCGGCCGATTGCCGGCCGTGTTTGCTTTTGAAGGCGGGATACTTTGCCCGCTTTTCAAAGAAGTTGACGAACGCGGTTTGCAAGTGCCGGAGCGACTGTGGCAGCGGCACGCTGGACACCTCGTTCAAAAACGCCCGCTCCGGGGTCTTCTTCAGCGCCGTCAGGGCAGCCGAGGAGGCGTTGTAGTTAATCGTCGCCCCTTCTTTGAAAGAGTCGGTCCGCCACTGGAGCGCCGAGTTGTAGACAACCCGCACGCAGCCAAACGTCCGCGCCAGCGTCCGCTTTTGCGTCGCGCCGGGGTAGAATCGGAAGCGGTAACAAACCTTCACCTTACATAAGCTACACGTTCTTTGTAAGGAGCACGAGCTGGGCTTAAGCCCGGGGTTTCAGACCCCAAATTTTTCTTCATAGACGCGCCGAGTCCGCTTCTTTTCCTTTTTGAGTCAAACCAGCCTTTCACGTTGTCGCGCCGGGATCTGGCGCTCGCGCACCTTCAACAACCGGGCACGGGCCACCCCGCCGCGGATTATGTCCAACCCGGAAACGCCAATGTATTCCTCGCCCTCCCCATGAACCCGTTGCTCCTCACCGACGACGCGGAGGTTGGCTTTCGCGCCGGCTGGGAATTGCACCAGCGCGCCCTGGACGCCTGCGTCCGCAAGAGCCGGCTGCGCAAGCGCTGGCTCGACGTGCAGGACCACATCTTTGACTCCGAAATCACCCCCGAGCGCAGAGCCAAAATCCAGCGCATCCTGGACAAGCTCGACCGCATGATCGCGGCCATTCCCGATTAGGTTTTCACCCCTGCCCTACTCCAACCCTGCCCCACCTATGAGTCAAGAAACCCGCGAGATCAACGGCACCCGCTGGAGTGGCACCCCGGAAGCCCTTGCCGCCTTGGACGCGATGTGCCAGCGCGAGGCCGAGCGTCGGGCCAGCGTGGACCCGGCCGCCCTGGAAGGGGCGCTCTTGACCCTCACCTACACGTTGCAGGCAAATTGGAGCGCGCACGGCGGCACCCACCTGCGCCGCTTCGTCTGGAGCCTCTGGAACGGGCTCCACCCCGTCAACCTCTACCAGGTCAGCGGCGGTTGGGACGGCAAGATCAACGAGGCGGTGATCCTGGTCTTCACGGTCTCCTTACGCGGCCTGGTCGGGGAGGACCGGTTGCGACGGCTGCTGGAAGAGAGCGGCGAGATGGCCCGCTGGGACGAGGCGCAGGCAGCCACCCCCGAGCCGTTTGCGGTGGATTACCCGCCCCTGCCGGTAAACCTGCGCGAGCACGTCGCCCAACTGGAACCGCTGCCGGAGGAGACGTGGTAGTCCATCTTACCAGACGCCCTTCCCCGCCCTCGACGCAAGCTTGACCGGCCGCATGGCAAAGCACGCACCCGGCCCGACGCCACGGCCCACCCCGATGACGCAGGGCAACCGAGCGCGCCGCGGCCGTCCTCCGATCAAACCACCTCCCAAGCTCTCGCCCTTGGTCGCGCACTTAGTGCAGTGGCGGCAGGAACGCGACCTGACGCATGACGCCATCGCCAAGCTTCTAGGTATCAGCGTGAACACCTACAAATCCTACGAGTGGGGCAACCGCCGGCCGGGCGGACCGAGCACGCTCAAGATCATCAAGCTCACCGGCTATCCGATCTGATCCCGGCACCGCCCAGGAAGAGTCTTGCCGGTGAGTAATGCAAACGTTGGGTTGCCGCATGAGGTGATGCCTGAGTCACCCAGCAATGCTTTGTTGGCCCTTCACTGGAGCGTCCGGATCAAGCCACGGCCCGGCGTTCACCGGAGACGCTGGCCGGAGGCACAGGCCCGTATCAGCTTGGCCAATCTCGCCGCGCGGGTCGCGGGCTGTTTGGCGGACGTGACCCAGTGCAGCATGACCTTCCGGTAACCCGGCGGGGTGGCCTGGAAGAACTCCCAGGCGGCGGCCGTGCGCTTGAACTCCAAAACCTCTTGAGGCAGCAGTTCCGCGGTGTGCTCCTGCTCGTAGGCATAGACCACGGAGCGGTGTGCCTGGCGGTGCGAGAACGCCGTGGCCCCGGCCGCGGTCATGCGGCCCTGGGCTTGTAGCCGCTCGAACTTGGCGATGTTGACGGCGCTCCAGATGGACGTCGGCTTCCTAGGGGTGAACCGGATCGAGTAGGACTCATCGTCGATGCGCCGGCGCACGCCGTCGATCCAGCCGAAGCACAGGGCCTCGTCGACCGACTCGGACCAGGACAGGCTCGGGCGGCCCGAACCCACCTTGTGGATGCCAACGAGCAATTCTGGAGCGGAAGCGGCGTTGGCTTCCAGCCAGTCGCGAAAGGCGCTGGTGGTCGCGAAGAACCTCGGGGCGGGCATCGGTAATTTGGGTGCGGCCTGACGGATGCAAGTTGAGCGACGCTTCAGGGCCGCAAAGGGGCGTCGCCAGTGGAACCGGGGTGGCCAGCCCTAAAGTGTTCGCTCGAGCGCCGGGTTGGGCGGTGCGGCTGCGGTGGTGCGGTTGCCCCGGGGCCTCAGCGCAGGACGAACACAAGCTCGGCGCTCTCCTCGGTCTCGAGGCTGAAGCCGCACTTCTCCAGGACGCGGATCGAGCCAGCGTTGTGCTTGGCCACGTGCGCGTGGAGGGGACGCTCGGTCACGAGGTGCAGGAAAGCGGCGAGCGCCCGGGTCGCGACCCCCTTGCCCCAGTGCTCCTTGCCGATCCAGTAGCCGACGAGGCGCACACCGTCCTGGGGCCAGCTCCCGATGTTGCCCGCGACCTGGGCGTCGACGAGGATCGTCTGCTTGATCGCCGCCAGGTTGCCGAGGATCTTTGTCGCCCAATGGGCATCGAAGGCGGCGCGGTCGCGGGCGGGGAAGGCGGCCATGCGCGTGGCGTCAACGTCGAGTTGTTGCTCGTAGAAGATGGGGAGGTCGTTGGGCTCGATGTTGCGGAGTCGTATTTCGTTGCTCATTTCTCTACACTTGGCCAAGCCTGTCGGTCCATCTCCCTACACTTGGCGAGGTGCGAGGCAGATAGTGTGCCGAGTGTCGCCTAACGACTCCAAGCTCAGCGATAGCTACTGGCGAGGATAAACATAAACATCGTGAAGAGGAATAACGCCAGTAGCTGTTCGCTGCAGCGCGGGGTTAGGCCGAGTCGCCGAGCACGAACCCCCGGCCGAGGGTTGCTATGAAAATGACGGTGGCCAGCGCCGCGGCGAGCAC
>CAXTFX010000165.1:4537-8805 GCA_964243185.1 uncultured Chthoniobacterales bacterium | reverse complement strand
ACCAGACCACGACGGCGGAGATCGCCGCGCGGGCCGGGGTGACGGAGCGCACCTTCTTTCGCCACTTTCCCGACAAGCGCGAAGTGCTCTTCGATGGCCAAGCCAGACTGCGGGAGGCGCTGACTGGCGCCATCGCCCAGGCTCCCGCGACGCTCCCACCGCTGGCGGCCTTGTATCGGGCGTTCCGGTCGGTTGAGCAGTTGCTGGAAGACAACCGGCCCTTTTCCCTCCCGCGCCAGCAGGTGATCGACCGCACCCCCGCGCTGCAAGAGCGGGAGCTGGCAAAGGTGGCGGCGCTCGCCGAGGCGCTGGCGCTGGCGCTGCAACAACGCGGCGCGGACGGGCGGCTGGCCGCCCTGGCGGCCCAGACCGGGATGGCGACCTTCCGTTACGCGGTTGCGTCCTGGTTCGCCGATCCGGCGGGCGGGTTGGGGGGCCACCTGGACCGCGCCTTCGATGCGCTGGACGGGTTGGCCTCGTCGTTCTCCACGGGGGCGGCGCGGCGTCGCCGGTGAAGGGCCAGGCGGTTTTCCGACGCGCTCCGTATCACCGGGAAACCGCTCGATGCCCTCCGTTGGTGAAATTCGATCGTTCCCAGTTTCCGTTCCAAAGAGCGGTCGTTTTTCAGACGGGCCGGGTTGCTGATACGACGGTTGGTTCCGCACGGCAACGCATCGCCAACCCGGTCAGCGGGGAGGATGCGCCGGATGTCAGAACGCTAGCGCCGTCCGCACCCCGAACACCGCCGCGTCCCGCGCGCCGCGTTGGCCGCTGGGGGTGAACACGTATTGAAAATCCGGCTGCACCGTCCACCAGGGTGCCAGCACGGCCTTGTAGGTGACTTCCAACACGGTTTCACCTGAGAAGGAGCCGTTGCCCGTCGCCTGCTGGCCGTCGGAGAACCGGCCGCTCACGGACGAGCGCGCCACGCCGAGGCCGGCCACGTCGCGCACCCGGCCGGGGACGAAGCCGGAAAAGTTGAACCCGCCGTCCACATACCAGTCCACGAACGAGCGGTCGTCCGGCGAGGACCCGGCACGCACGAACAGGCCGACGCTCCGGCCGCCGCCGCGCAGGAGCTGCTGGTCCAGCACGCCGTAAACGCCGTGGTTGTTGCCCGCGCGCACCAGGCCGCCGGTGCCGAGGTCGGCGCGGGACTGGCTCTCGAACGTCGTGAACGCGCCGGTGTGCATGAACGCGCCGAGCTGGTAGGTGCCGACCAGCCCGCGGTCGCCGGGGGACTGGTTGAGGAGGTAGTGGACCTCGGAAAGGATCAGCGCGCCGTCGCGGCTGGCAAAGCGGAAGGCCGTGCCGTGCTGGTTGTGGTCGTCCGGCGCCCCGGCGTCGCCCGTCCAGATGCCAGCCTGGAACCGGAAGTTCGAGGTCGGTTGCACCGCTAGGCGGAGGCCGGGGGCGGCGAGGGGATAGACCGGCGGGTTGGGCACGTTGGCCCCCAGGAAAGTGAACGCGCCGAACGTGCCGTTGATGAACAGTGACCCGTATGCGGACACGAAGAACTCGGCGTCGGCCGCCAGGAGGCCCAGCCGCAGGGAGGCCCGTTTGCGCCAGAACGCCTGTTCCAGCCAGAGTTCCTGCAAGCGCACGCCGTTGTCGCCGGCGATGTTCGAGACGTTGGAAAAGTCCCCGACCTTGCGCGTGCTGAGACCCTGACCGTGGAGCCACAGGGCGTTGGCGTGGAACGAAAGGTCGGAGGTCAACCCGCGCGTGAGGCGGTCCACGTCCACGTCCACGGCGAGGTTGAGCACGCCGTCGCAGATGATCCCGGGCTCGACGCCGCCGACGGGGTTGCCCTGCACCTCGCCGAGGTAGGTCGGGCTGACCGCGAGGCCGAAGCGGTAGAGGAGCTGGTTGCGCGCGTCCCCCCCGAGGTCCCCGAGCAGGAGCTCGCGCTGGAGGAGCGGGCGCGGGCCGCCGGTCAGGCCCTCGGGCGTGAGCGGGTTGGGGTTCTGGTTGCCGAACGCTCCGGGTGCCTGCTGGTCGGGGCCGGGGAACAGGTTGGTGGCTGCGCGGGCGGTGGGCGGGAGCCGGTGGGTGGCGAGGAGCAGGCCGGCGGCGACGGCGAGCGCGAGGTGGCGGCGTTTGGCGGGTGGGTTCACGGGTTGGTTACAAAAGGCAACGGGGGGCCGCGACTCCTGAGAGGTGGGTCGTAGGTGGACGGCGCGGTCCCTCGCGCCGTGAATTGCGTCGGAACGACGCCGGTAATTCAGGCCGCTTTGCGGCACCCAAACGGCGCGAGGGACCGCGCCGTCCACCTCTAGGTTGTGCTAACCGAGAGTTGCCGACGGGTTTGCGTTTTTGCGGACACCTCCGGCACCGGCGGCGGCGGGCCGGCGCGGCGGGCGGCCAGCTTGGTCCAGCCCCACGCGCCGCCGACATAGACCAGGGCCAGCGGCGGGATGAGCAGGCCCTCCCACGACGGGTAGAGCCCCAGCCACACCCCCGTCCAGTTCGGCAGGCGCAGCCCCGGCACGGGGTGGACGGACAGCCAACCGACGGTCTGGAACAGGCGCACGGTCGAGCCGAGGAACGTCACCATGATGGAAACGACCAGGACGCCGGTGACGACGAGCAACTTGCGGTAGGGCAGCCGCATCCCGAAGCGGAACGTCAGCGCGCCGATCCCGCCGATGAAGGCCACCGCCCCGAGCAGGCCCGCCGCGACGGCCAACCGGTTGCCCTCCAGCAGCAGCGACTGCATGAACAGCGCCGTTTCAAAGCCCTCGCGGTAAACGGTCAGGAACCCCACGCCGAGCAGCGCCAGCCATTCGCCGCGCGCCGAGCGCACGCCGCGGGCGGACCGGCTCAGGGAACGAATCTTGGCGTTCCAACCGACCCAGTAGAACTTGTGGAACACCCAGTTGGTGACAACGGAGAGGATGAGCACCGCGAGCGTCGAAACGACCGCTTCGAGCTTCTCGCCGAACCCGCGGAGGGATTGCACGAGCGTTTGCGACAGCCAGAAAGTTAACCCCGTCGCGGCCAGGGCCAGCCACGCGCCGGACGCGATGCCGCGGCGGGTGTCCCGCTGCTCGCTGCCCCGTAACCCGGCCAGCAACGCGGCCAGCACGACCACGGCTTCCAGCCCCTCGCGGGCCACGATGGAGAACGCCGTGAACGCCAGGGTCGCCGGCGAGACGGCCGTTTTCAGCAGGCCCACGGATTGTTCCACGCCGGTCAGGGCGCGCTCGTAGGCGGCTTCGAGCTCCGCCATCGGCGCGCGGCGGTCCAGGAGGGCCTTGATGCCGGGTTCCTCGGGTTGGCCGTCAATGAACCCGCGCTCCACGCGACGGCCCAGCTCGGGGTCGCGGGGCAGCACGCGCGGCTCGATCTCGCTGTCAAAGGCCGTGTAGGCGTCCAGGCGCCGGCTTTCGGCCTCCTCCCAGCCGTCGGCCTTTGCGGCGGCGAGCGAGCCGGAGAGGGCGGCGCGGACCTCCAGGGCCGTTTCCTCGATCACGTCCCCCCGGTCGCCGGCGCGGCGGGCGGACAGCTTGAAGTCGTTTTCCAGGATGCCCGAAAGCTCTTTCGCCTGCCCCGCGACGCGCTCGGCCGGCTGCCGGCGGGCGATGGCGACCCGCAGGCCCTCGAAACGCTCGACCAACTCGCGGTGGCGATGGGCGTAAACCGCCGGGAGATCGCGCCGCCAGACCGGGCCAAGCTCGTTGACCAAACCCTGCGCCTGTTGCGTAAACTGCACCGCCTCGCGGTATTCGAGCGCGATGAGCACGCGGCCCTCGTGGACGCCGTTGGCATACTCGCGGGGGATGAGCTTGACGAAACGGGCCAGCAGCCGCTGGAGCCGGTCCACGTCCCGTTCGGAAAGCAGGTTGGGCAACCCGGCCTCGATTTCCGGCCGCCAACCCGCGAGGAGCTGGGCGTTGGCCGGGGTGTTCAGGGGCGCCGACCATGCGGGCAGCGGGGGGCCGGGCGTCGTTTCGGTCGCGGGTAATCCGGCCGCCGCGAGGATCGGCGCGGGGAAACGGGCCAGCGCGCAACTCTCGGCGCCGTAAGCCGCGAGGAAGGCCGGCGTGGCGTCGCCGCGGGCAACGTTTTCCTGGAGTCGGTCGAGGGTCTGGCGCACGCGCATGGTTTGCCAGCCGACGTATTCCCGGGCCAGGGCGCGGGCGACCTCGGGCTGACGGACCTTCGCCGGGTCGGCCTGCTGGAGCAGCACGGCGTTCTCCTCGCCGCTGGCGAAGCGGGGCAGCGTCATCAGCGCGCGCCATTCCCGGGCCGCCCCGGCCTGCCCG
>CAXTFX010000165.1:0-4527 GCA_964243185.1 uncultured Chthoniobacterales bacterium | reverse complement strand
CGGGCGCGCAGTTCCCCGACCCGGGCGGCGGGGGTCGCGGGGAGTGCGGCGTCGAGCAACGCCACGGCCGCCGGGTCGTGGACGCCGGCGCGGAGCGGGTCGAGGGCGCCGGCTAACGGGTCGGCCGGGAGCGGGGCGTCGTCGTCCGCGGGGGTGGCCTGAAGGTCGAGCAGGGCGTCGTCGAGCCGTTGTTCGACGGCGTGAAAGTCGTCCGTCACCTCCGCCCGAACTCCGGTGGGAAAAAGCCACAGGAGGACGGCGCCGAGGAGCGCAAAAAGTGGGCGAGAGTGCATCAAAGGAGGTTTGGCCGAGGTGGACGGCGCGGTCCCTCGCGCCGTTGCTTACACCGCAGGTGCCGGGAATCTCGGGCGCTTTGCGCATCCACACGGCGCGAGGGACCGCGCCGTCCACCTCGACGATCAGATCAGGCCAGCGTCGGCTTCGGCGGCAAACGCAGGCTGAGGACGGCGGCCATCTGCCGGAGGTGCGGGACGAGCTGGTCGGTCAGGCGTTTGGCCTGCGTGGCCAGCTCCTCGATCTCCCCGGCGGTGAGCTTGCCGGCGGCGCGTTTTTCCCGTTCGTCCACCCGGGCGATGAAGTTCAGGATCTCGGCGTATTCCGTCCGCAGCCGGTTGGCCAGGGCCGGGTCCTTGCGCGCAAGCTCGGGCAGGATGGCCTGACAGGTGATCTGGAGGGAGGACATGATGCCGCGCATGTCGAGCACGCGGCTCTGCGCGACGAACTTACCCAGGGAGGCGTCCGGGTTGTAGCGCGAATCGCGCCAGTCGTCGAAGTAGCCGTTGAGCGTGGGCGTCATCCAGACCAGCGCGCCGACGCATTCGTCCAGGGTCGGTTGCCAGCGGTTGGCCACGGCGTTGAGTTCGTCCAGCTTTTTCGCGCAGTCGGTCGCCGCGGCGAGGAGCACGTCCGCCCGGGGCAGGACGCTCACGGGCTTGACCCGCGCGGCGGCCTCGGCGGACAGGCGCACCACGAAGTTCTCCTTCGTGCCCCAGAGCGTCGGCTCGATGACGAAGTGGAACAGGTTGCCGTTGCGGTCCGAGATGATCCTGCCCTCGCGCGAGCGGAGCACGAGCGGGGAGGCGGGCGAATCCGTGGAGGCCTCGCCCTTGGGCACGCCGGCATCCAGGTAAACGTCGAAGTCCACCATGCGCCGCACCCCGGCGACGATGCCTTCGACCGTTTCGTAACCCTGGTTGTGGTAAACTCGGTAGTCGTCCTGCATCGCGCGGATCAAGCCGAGCATCTCCGAACCGTGTTCCGTCGCGGCGCGGTTGTAGTCACCGCCGCTGGCGTCCAGGAGCCGCTGGTAGTCCTCCGCCTGGCCGAGGAAGGAATGCCCGGCGGCGTCCATCCGCGCGAGCTTGTTGACGAGGTAACTCTTCACCTCGTGGACCCCGCCGCCCCCCGCGGCGGCCGGCGCGGCGGCGGGAGCTTCCGCGGCGGCGGCACGGGGTGGCCGGAGGGAGCCCGTGCCGACCAGGAGCGTGACGCCGGCCAAGGTCAGGATCACCGAGCGGCCCCGGGGCCGGGCGGCGGAAGCGAGGGGCGCGAGGGGGGAACGGGTCGTCGGCATGGTCCCGGAGTCTGCCCGGGGCCCGGGGTTCCCGCTAACGGTCGGTTGCACCGGGCTGACGGCGCGTTGCACCCGGGTCGCGCGGTCGCAACGCCGCCCGGCCGCCCCGCAAGCAACGCTTGCCACGCGGCCGCGATTGAGATTCATTCTCAACTCATGCCCGCCCCAATCTCCGCCGACGCCGAGCGCGGCGCCTGGAAGCACATCGCCGGGGAGTGGCGGCAGCTTTTCGGCTCGTTCGCGCGGGAGGGCGTCAGCGTCGAGCACCACCGGTTCCGCTTGGACCGGGCGCTCGACTGGAGCCGTTCGTTCCACCCGGACAGCCTGGAAATTTGTCTGAACTTTCAGGGTGCCGGGCGTTTACAGGTGTCCGGGGACCAGCCGCCCACCGGGGTCGGGGTGCGGAGCGTGGCGTTTTACCACGTCCCGGCCCCCGGCGCCCCGCGCGCCCTGGCGGCCACCCGGGAGCCCGGCGAGCAGCACCATTTCGTCACGGTGGAGATGAGCCGAAAGTTCCTGGGCCGCCACCTCGGGGAAACGACCGGCGCGCTGTGGCGCCCGGTCGGCCGCTGGTTGGAAGGGGACGGCCCGGCCCCCACGGCGTTTGCCGTGTCCGCGCCCATGTCGGTGGCCGTGCAGAACACCGCCCGCGCGCTGGTGGACCCGCCCTTGGCGGCCGCCGCCGCGCCCGCCCGGCGGCTCTGGTATGGGGCGAAGGTGCTGGAACTCGCTTCCCTGCTGCTGTTCGCGCCCGACGAACCCGCCGCCGCGACGGACGCGGGCGAGCGTTTCTGCGACCGTCAGAAACGGCTCACCGGGGAACGCATCGAGCAGGCGCGCGCCCTGCTGGAGCGCGACCTGGAGAACCCGCCGAGCCTGGAGATGCTCGCCGCCGCGGTGGGTTGCGGGGCGTTTCACCTTTCCCGCGCGTTCTCCCAGCACGTCGGCCAGACCATCCCGCAATACCTCCGCCGGGTCCGCCTGGAGCGGGCCGCGCGGCTGCTGCGGGAAGGGCGGGGGAACGTTTCCGAGGTCGCCCTGGCCGTCGGCTACCAGAGCCTGAGCCATTTCTCGAAGGCGTTCTGGGAGCAGTTCGGCTGCTGCCCGGGGCTCTACGGCAACCCCCGGCTCGCCGAGGCGACCCGCGCGTCCCGGCGCCGGCTCCCCGGGTGAGCGTCGTCGTGCCGGGCGCGGTTGCCCTCACCCGCGCCCCGTTTGCCCCGGGGCCGCTCCCCAACGTAAGGTGCCCGCCGCCCGCATGACCGTTTCTCCCTCCCCCCAGCCGCTCCGCATCGCGGGGCGCGAGTTCCCCAGCCGCCTGCTCGTCGGCACGGGCAAGTTCGCCTCGAACGAGGCGATGCGCGACGCCCTCGCCGCCAGCGGCACGGGGCTGGTCACGGTGGCCCTCCGCCGCGCGGACCTCTCCGGGAAGAAGGACCCGTTCGCCAACATCCTCGACTTCATTGACCCCCAACGCTACCTGCTGCTGCCCAACACCTCCGGGGCGATGAACGCGGGGGAAGCCGTGCGCCTGGCGCGCCTGGCGGTCGCCGCCGGGCTGCCGAACTGGGTCAAGCTGGAGATCCATCCCGATCCCCGTTACCTGCTGCCCGATCCCATCGAGACCTTCAAAGCGGCGGAAATCCTCGTGCGGGAGGGTTTCGTCGTCCTGCCCTACATCAACGCCGACCCGGTGCTGGCCAAACGGTTGCAGGACGTCGGCACGGCGACGGTCATGCCCCTGGCCAGCCCCATCGGCTCCAACCGGGGGCTGGACACCCGCGCGCAGATCGAGATCATCATCGAGCAGGCCACCGTCCCCGTGGTCGTGGACGCCGGCCTCGGCGCGCCCAGCCACGCGGCGGCGGCGATGGAGCTCGGGGCGGACGCCGTGCTGGTGAACACGGCCATCGCCATCGCCTCCGACCCGGGGCGGATGGCGGGGGCGTTCCGCCAGGCGGTGGAGGCCGGGCGGGCGGCGTGGGAAATGGGGCTGGCCGGGTCAAGCGCGACGGCGAGCGCGACGAGTCCGCTGACGGGGTTTTTGCACACGAACTAAACGATGCCGGGGGACCGGGAGGGACCCGCCCCGGTTCCAGCCCACCCCGCCTCCACGCATGGCCCTGCTAACGGTTCAGAACCTCCGCGTCGCCTTCGTGACCCCGGCCGGCCTGGCGGTGGCGGCGGACGACGTGAGCTTTGCCGTGGAGGCGGGCACCACCGTCGGCCTCGTCGGGGAAAGCGGCAGCGGGAAGACCACGGTCGGCCGCGCCCTGCTCAAGCTCCTGCCGGCCGGCACGCGCGTGGACGGCCGGGTGACGTTCGACGCCCATCCCATCCTCGGGCAAAGCGAGCGCGCGTTCCGCCCCCTGCGCCGGCGGATGCAGATGGTGTTCCAGGACCCGTTCAACTCCCTCAACCCCCGCCAGCGGGTGGCGGGCATCATCGCCGAGCCGTTGGAGATCCATTGCCGGCAACTGTCCAAAGCCGACCGCCGCGCCCGCGTGGCCGAGCTGCTCGCCCAGGTCGGCCTGCCCGCGGACGCCGCCGGCCGGCTGCCGCACGAGTTCTCCGGCGGCCAGCGCCAGCGCATCGGCATCGCCCGCGCCCTGGCGGCCCGCCCGGAGTTCCTGGTCCTGGACGAACCCGTGTCCGCGCTGGACGTGAGCGTGCAGGCGCAGATCGTCAACCTGCTCAAGGACCTGCAACAACAACTCGGGCTGACCTACCTGTTCATCGGCCACGACCTCGCCGTGGTCGAGCACCTGTCCGACCACCTCCTCGTCCTGCGCCACGGCCGCCTGGTCGAGAGCGCCCCGGCCGCCGAGCTGCTGGCCCACCCGCGCGAGGCCTACACGCGGCAGTTGCTCGCCGCGGCCGCGCGCCGCGCGGAATGACGAATGACGAAGGACGAAGGACGAAGTAAATAACCC
>CAXTFX010000164.1:0-8847 GCA_964243185.1 uncultured Chthoniobacterales bacterium | reverse complement strand
GCCGCCCCGCCCAGACCTTCTCCCCCGCCGAGATCCAGCGCCTTTTGCAAATGGGCAAAAGCTCCGTCCGCCTCAACGACGGCCGCCTCGCCGTCCTCCCCGCCGGCGAACTCGACGACCTCTCCGCCGTCCTCCAGGACATCGAGCCCGACCAACGCCGCCCCGGCTCCTTCCGCATCCGCAAATTCCACGCCGGCTACCTCGACGCCGCCCTCGAGCGCTTCGGCTCCGACGCCCTCGCCGGCTGGGACCGCTGGAAAACCGGCGCCGGCGCCCTCATCAATCCCCCGCCCCCGGCCCTCCCCCCCGCCCTCGCCGAAACCCTCCGCCCCTACCAGGCCGACGGTGTCCGCTGGCTCCACTTCCTCGCCGCCAACGGCCTCGGCGGCATCCTAGCCGACGAGATGGGCCTCGGCAAAACCCTCCAGGCCCTCGCCTTCCTCACCACCCTCGACCGCCGCGGCGCCCCCTCCCTCGTCGTCTGCCCCAGTTCCCTCCTCGAAAACTGGCGCCGCGAAGCCGCCCGCTTCACCCCCGAACTCCGCACCCTCGTCCTCCAGGGCGGCGACCGCGGCGCCTACTTCAAGGACATCCCCACCACCGACCTCGTCATCACCTCCTACGCCCTCCTGCGCCGGGACGTGGACCGCTACGGCGACCTCCCCTGGGCCGCCGCCATCCTCGACGAGGCCCACCACATCAAGAACCCCGACTCCCAGTCCGCCGCCGCCGCCTGCTCGCTCCACGCCCGCCACCGTCTGGTCCTCACCGGCACCCCGTTGGAAAACTCCGTGCGCGACCTCTGGAGCATCATGCGCTTCGCCCTCCCCGGCTACCTCGGCATCCGCACCGACTTCCGCGAACGCTACGAAACCCCCATCTCCCGCCCCGGCGACCCCCTCGCCGCCGACGCCCGCGAACGCCTCGCCCGCCGGATGCGCCCCTTCCTCCTGCGCCGCCGCAAGCGCGACGTCGCCACCGAACTCCCCGAAAAACTCGAACAGGTCGCCTACTGCGAACTCACCCCCACCCAGCGCGAAGTCTATCGCGGCCTCCTCGCCGCCGGCCGCCAGAAAGTCGAGGAAGCCATGATGGACCGCAAAGGCCGCGGCCAGATGGGCGTCCTCACCGCCATCCTCCGCCTCCGCCAGGCCTGCTGCGACCTCCGCCTCCTCGGCCTGGGAAACCCTTCCGCCAACGCCACCCCCGACACCGACGACAGCGGCGAACCCGGCGACGCCGTCCCCGAAACCTCCGCCAAGCTCGGCCTGCTCAACGAACTCCTCGAAGAAATCCGCGAGGGCGGCCACCGCGTCCTCATCTTCAGCCAGTTCGTCACCATGCTGCGGCTCCTCTCCGAGCACCTCACCGCCGCCAAAACCCCCTTCGCCTACCTCGACGGCGCCACCAAAGACCGCCCCGCCGCCGTGGACCGCTTCCAGAACGACCCCGCCTGCACCGCCTTCCTGATTTCCACCAAAGCCGGCGGCGTCGGCCTGAACCTCACCGCCGCCGACACCGTCATCCACTTCGACCCCTGGTGGAACCCCGCCGTCGAGCAACAGGCCACCGACCGCGCCCACCGCATCGGCCAGACCCGCGTCGTCACCGCCTACAAGCTCATCGCCCGCGGCACCGTGGAGGATAAAATTCTCGAACTCCAACGCCGCAAACGCGAAACCACCGACGCCCTGCTCGACCCAGACGGCGCCGGCGGCAGCACGGGCGGCGACGGGCTGAACCTGGAGGAGATGCGGGCGTTGATGGCCGAGTGAGTTTGCGTCTTGCCCGCCCAACGTCGCGGGTCGTAGGATGCCGCCCATGACCACTTTGATGGAAATCGAAAAGGCGGCGCTCGAACTCTCTGAAGACGAACGGGCGCTACTCGCCTCGCACCTGCTCGACTCGCTCCCCCCGGCGACATTTGATAATGATGACGAAGTGGACGACGACGGCATCGCCGAGGCATTGCGACGGGAGGCGGAGTATCGGGCGGACCCCTCCATCGCCATCACCTTGGAAGAGCTTGACCGGCGCGTTGGCTTTCGCCGGGACCCCTGATGCGACTTGCCTTTCACCCCGCGGTTGACCCCGAGATTAACCGGATTCGGGAGCGTTATCGGCGAGCCGCCTCGTCCGCGGTTGCGGACGATTTCTACCGCGAGTTGACGGCCGCCTTTGCGACAGCCGCGCGCCGGCCGAGGTCCTTCGGCGTCCGCGACCGTGGTTGCCGACGGGTGAACCTGCCAAAGTTCCCTTACAATTTCCTTTTCAGAATCGTTGACGACACGGTGCTGATTCTGGTGGTCCGCCACCACCATCGGCGCCCTTCCTACGGCACTCGCCGGCGGTGAAATTGTTTGCGCGACCCGGTTCAAGGCAGCATGAACCTTGGAACTATCGAGCTTGCCCGGTGACCACGGACCAGGATACCCTGCGCTCGTGAACCTCCCTTCTGTCCACGCTTCCATGCCGGGGTGCCGTGCGGTCGTCTTCGGCCTCATCATCGCCCTCAGCCCGGCGTTGGTGCCGCGCACCGTCGCACAGACCCCCGCGGTTCAGTCTGAGGAAATCCGACTCCAGTTCAAGGATGCGGATGTCGCAGACCTCCTGCTCAACCACTACGCCCCGCTCACGGGCAAAACCGTGCTCTTCGACTCCACGTTGCAGGGCAAGATCAGTCTCAGCGTCCGCGACCCGGTCTCCCGCGAGCAAGCCGCCCGCCTCCTGGAGCGCGCGCTCATGCTCAACGGCTACTACCTGATCGACACGGCGGACAACACCGTCACCATCCTCACTGGCGCCAAGAACCCGCGCTTCTACGGCGTGCCCGTTTACTTTGACCCTGCTCGCTTGCCTGAAGGGGACAAGATCGTCTCCCTGTTCTACCGTTTCGAGCAAGGCAACGCCGTGCAGGCGACGCAGCTTCTTGGTCAATACATCCAACTCCAAAAACCTTTTACGAGCTTCATCTTCTCGCCGGACTGCCACGGGCTGCTCATCACGGAAAGCAGCCAAGTGGTGCGAGCCTTGGTCCTGCTCCTTAAAGCGTTGGATGTCGCGCCGGCTAAACCGGAGGGAAAGCGCAAGGATGAATAGCCCGTTGTCCCCCTCGTTCCCAAACTCCGTTTGGTAACGCCCCCACTCGCGAAACTCCGTTTCGCCCCCGGCCTGTCACCCGACCTTACCTCTGCGGCCGAGGAGGCACCATCAGCGGGATGACCTCGCGGCGGTTGCGGCGATAAACCTCGAAATCCGTCACGTCCACCGTGACCACCGGATGCCGGGGATGCAGCTCGCTCAGGCGGATCAACAGAGGTCCGCCAAGTCGGGTTTCTGGTTCACGAACCGCTCCGCCAACGCCGCGAGCTGCGGCAGGGGTTCCCCGCCATCAAACGCCGGCATGACCAGTCCGTCGGCGATCATTGCCAGCACGACGCCAACACCGCCTCGCAGGAGACCACCGCGGGGCGGCCCGTGAGCAGGTCAATGTCCCCCGTGAGGTGCCCGGCCCCGTAGCGGATCACGCAGGTGCGCTCGCCGGAGGAAACGTCCACGATGCAGACTTCGCCCGAGACGATGAAGTAGCAGTGGAACGGCTGGTCGCCCGCCGAGAAGAGCGCCTCGCCCCCGGCGAGAGCGCAGCGTTGCCCGAACCCGGCCCCCTGCGCCAGCTCGGTCGCGGAGAGGACGGGGAAAACCGCGGCGTCGGCCAGCGGGTCGCCGGCGGGTGGGTGGAGGTCCTGGTTCATCTTCAGGGTTCGCCCCGCAAACGCCGGGGCGCGGGCGGATCGTCCATCCGGGAAGGGCCCGCGGTCAACGAAGTTCCGTGAACCCGTAGGCCGCCCAGTTCGCCCGCACGCGGGCCTGCACCTCCGCCGGGTAGGCGTGGGCGAAGGAGGAGCGGACCGGGAGCCGCTCGCCCCATTCGTCGGGCGGCAAACAGTTGTAAATGATCTTCGTGGTGTGGGCGCTCATCTTCTCCGCCGAGGTCAGGAAGGCCACGAGCGGGTTGGTGGCCTGCTCGTTGAAGACCACCTCGCCCTGGGCGCCGGGGTGGTTGCGCGTGGCGAAGGCCCAGACCAGTTCGCCCAGGTTCGTCACGTCCACGTCGTCGTTGACCACCAGGTATTTGGGCGTGCCCATGCCGGCCTTGCTGCCCAACAGCGCCTCGCCGATCTGTTGGCAAAAGTCCCTGGCCGACACGCCGGGGCGCCGCGTTCGCCAGTCCCGCTCCACGGCCAGGGCATACCAGTGGTTGGCGCTGGCGAAGGGACTCCAGGCGGTGGCGATGGGGAACCCTTTCTGCCGGAGCTCGAAGACGATCTCCGCCGCGTTGGGCACGCCCCAGGCCGTGTGGTTCTCCTCTGGCGGCTCGCCGGCGACGGAGACGGGGAGAATGGGATCATTACGAAACGTCATCGCCGACACCCGGTAGAGCGGCTTAGGCGTGCCGGGACCGGGCCAGAGGTAGCCGGCGTATTCGCCCATCGGGCCTTCCGGGGCGGTCTCGTCCACGCTCAACGTGCCCTCGACGACGATCTCCGCCGTGGCTGGCACCTCCAGGTCCACGGTCTCGCCGCGGACGACCTCGACGGGTTCGCCGAAGTAGGCCCCGGCGTAATCGGCCTCGTCCACGTGGGCCGGCAGGGGCATCCCGCCGACGAAGGGCAGGAACGGCTCGACGCCGAGCGCCAGGGCGAAAGGCATGGGTTTGCCCAGGTCCAGCCACGTTTGCCGGACCATGCCGAGGTGCTGGTTGGGGGCGACGATGCCGGCCATGCTGCGGCCGTCCACGACCATCGCGCGGGCGATGGACCAGTTCGTCCAGGCGCCGTCCGGCGTGCGGACGCAGAACAGGCCGAAGGTGTTGATGAACCGGCCGCCGTCGGCGCCGTGGAGCAGCGGCACGGGCAAACGGTGGAGGTCCACGGCGTCGCCGAGGAGGACGTTCTCCTTGCAGGGCGCGGCGGATTTCTCCACGACCCGCGGTTTGATGCCCGGGCGCTCCCGGCCGGCGACCAGCGCGTCCACGATCTGCCGGCCCGTGCTCGCGGCGGGCAGGCCGAGGGAAAGGGCGATGCGCGCCAGCGGTTGCCCCGGCCGGGCGCTCACCCCGGCGGGCGCGCCGAGCACGCGGAAGCCGCGCTCGATCCCGGCGATGTTCTCAAAGAGCGGGGCCGCGGCGCCGGTCTCGTAGCAGCGCCGGCAGACCGCGCCGATCTCCAGGTCCAGGCTGACCTCGCGGGCCACCGGCTGGAGCTCCCCGGCTTCGCGCAGCGCGTCGAGGTAGTCGCGCAGGCTCTTGAGGTGGCGGCTCGGGTTCATTTCGGGAACGGGTGACGGGTTCACGCGATGATGCCGCCGCCGTCCACGTCAATGACGGTGCCGGTGACGAACGGGTTGGTGGCCACCTCCAGGGCGAGGCTGGCGACGTGCTCGGGCGCGCCGACGCGGCCGGCGGGCAGCTTGGCGGCGATGGCGGCATACATCCCCTCGCGCGCGGCCTCCGGCATGGACAGGTAGGCGTCGGTGCCGGCGACCATACCGGGGGAGATGCAGTTAACCCGGATGGGTGCCATGTCTTTGGCCAACGCCCGGGTCATGGCCTCGACGGCGGCGTTGACCGCGGCCAGCAGCGCGTCGTTCTGCCCCGGGCGCCGGGAAAGGATGCCGCTCCAGAAGGTCAGCGAGCCGCCGGGGCGCAGCCGGACGTGCCGGGCGCAGAGAAAGGGACCGACGAACTTGCCGCGCAGGGAGAACATCACGTCCTCCAGGGGCATCGTTTTCCAGGGACCGAGCCGCAGCGCCGTGCCGGGGATGAGCAGGTGGTCAATCTCGCCGGCCTGCTCAAAGACTGCGTGGACGGAGGCTTCATCGGTGGTGTCGGCGGCGATGGCGCGCACGCCCTCGGAGCCGAGTTTGGCCGCGGCGGCGTGGAGCTTGTCGGCGTTGCGGGCGGCGATGACGACCTCGGCGCCGCGGGCGCGGGCGAGTCCGGCGATGGCGAAGCCCATGCCGGCGCTGCCGCCGACGACCAGGACCCGTTTGCCGTGGAGCGTAGGGTGGTGGTCCATGTCAGGAGAGCACTTGCTTCAAGGTGTCCGCGAACGACGCGGCGGGCCGGCCGGTGATGCGCTCCACGTCGGCGGAAACCGTGCTGGCGAGGTCCTTGCTCTCCATGTCGTGCAGGGCGTTGATGAAGTCGGCCACCCACTCGGGCAGGCCGGCCTGGAGCATCGAGTCTTTCGCCTGCGCCGGGGAAACGTTGACGTAGCGGACGGGCTTGCCCAACGCCGTGGAGAGTTCCCCGGCCAACTGGTCGTAGGTCAGCGCGGCGGGGCCGGTGAGGTGGAGGGTTTTCCCGGCGTGGGCGGCCGGGTCCAGGAGGACGCGGGCGGCGACGGCGGCGACGTCCCCCTCGTCCACCATCGCCACGCGGCCGGTGCCGACGGTGGAGTAGAACGCTCCCTGCTCGCGCGCCGTGGCGAGGAAACCCTGGACGGCGAACCGGGCCAGGTCGGTCGGGCGCAGGTGCGTCCACGCCAGCCCGGAGGCTTCCAGGTCCCGCTCGGCCTGCCAGTGCCATTGGCCCAGCGGGAAAGGCGCGTCCGGGGCGGCGCCGGACACCGACAGGTTAACGACGTGGCGCACGCTGCCGGCCGCTTTGGCGGCGTCCACGAGGTTGCGCTTCCAGGCGACGGTTTCCTGGCTGACGGGCGTGAGCAGGAACGCGCGCTCGACGCCCCGCAACGCGGCGGGTAGGGAATCCGGCCGCGCGAGGTCGCCCCGGGCGATCTCCACGCCGCGGGCGCGCAGGGCGTCGGTTTTCGCCTTCTCTTTGTCGGGGTTACGCAGCAGGGCGCGCACGGGGGCGCCGTGTTCCAGGAGTTGCTCCACGAGCAGGGAGCCGATGTTGCCGGTGGGGCCGGTGACGAGGATCATGGGTTGGGTGGTCAGGGGTTAATTACCTGAGGATCATGGGTGTGAGCACCGGGGCCAGGAGCATCTCGAACTCCAGGTTGGTGGCGCTGACGACGTTCTCGGTGAGGCGGCCGTTTTCCACGGTGGCGACGTGGGTCTCGTCGAACAGGATGACCCGGCCGGTGGCGGCGACCCCGAAGAAGTCGGCCTCGTGGCGCTGGCGGGAGTGGAAGCGGGTCACGACCCGCCGGCCGTCGGCGGAGGCGAACTGGTCAATGATCCGCAACGGCTCGACGGCGGGAAAGGCGGCGATGAAGCCGGCGATGATCGCCTTGTATTCTTCCACGCCGTCAATGGGGCCGGTGGGCTTGAGGCCGGTGGTGCCCTGGATGCGCGGGTGGGCCGTGGCGTCGGCGGCGGCCAGGTCGCCGCGGCCGAGGAAATCGGTGATGAAGCGGGTAACGGTTTCGAGGTTGGTCATAGAAGAAGATCTCATCCCAAGTTGGCCCACACCGTCTTGTATTGGGTGTAGTTCTCTAACGCTTCCGCCCCCTGCTCGCGGCCGTAGCCGCTCATCTTGTAGCCGCCGAAGGGGGCGTTGGGGTGATACTTGTGCCAGGTGTTGAGCCAGACCGTGCCGGCCTTGATGCGGTCCGCGAGTCGCAACGCCCGGGCGAGGTCGCGCGTCTGGATGCCACTGGCCAGGCCGTAGGTGGTGTCGTTGGCGAGGCGGATGGCTTCCTCCTCTCCCTCGAACGGGATGATGGGCAGGACGGGGCCGAAGATCTCCTCACGGGAAATCTTCAGGTCGTTGGTGGCGTCGGCGAAGAGCGTCGGCTCGATGAACAACCCCTTGCCGTTGACCTTGCACGTGCCGCCGCCGGCCGTCAGGCGCGCGCCGGATCGCTTGCCGTCCTCGATGTAGGTGAGGATTTTGTCGTATTCGCTCTTCGTGGCGATGGGGCCGAGCTGGGTCTTCGGGTCGAGCGGGTCGCCGAGCACGGCGGCCTTGGCCATGCCGGTAAGTTTTTCCACGAACTCGTCGTAGATCGGCCGCTCCACGAGCAGGCGCGAGCCGGCGACGCACACCTCGCCCTTGTTCCAGAAGATGCCCCAGAAGGCGGCCTGGAGCGCCTTGTCCAGGTCGGCGTCGGCGAAGACGAGGTTCGGCGACTTGCCGCCCAACTCCATCGTCATGTGCTTCATGGTCTCGGCTCCGTTCCGCACCAGGTTCTGGCCGACGGAGGTGGAGCCGGTGAAGGCGATCTTGTCCACCTTTGGGTGTTTGACGAGCACGTCGCCGATGGAGCCGCCGGGGCCCGTGACGAGGTTGTAAACGCCGGCGGGCGCCCCGGCGTCCAGGATGGTCTGGGCGAGGAGCAAGGCCGTGAGCGGGGTGTCGGAGGCAGGCTTGTGGATAAAGGTGTTCCCGGCGGCCAGGGCGGGGGCGACCTTGGAGCAGGTCAGCGCCAGCGGGAAGTTCCACGGGGTGATCGCGGCGATGACGCCCAACGGCTCGCGACGGGTGAGGATTTTCAGCTCGTGCTCGTAGGAGCCGCGGTAGCCGCCGTTCATGGCGCTCATGGCCAGGCCGCCGAAGAAGCGGAACAGGCCCGAGCAGTGGGGCATGATGATGGTGATGAAGTCGCGGTAGGGCATCCCCATGTCCATCGCTTCCCGCAGGGCGAACTCCTCGCGGCGCTCGTCCATCAGGTCGGCGACGCGGAAGAGGATCTTCGCGCGCTCCTCGTGGTGCATCCGGCCCCAGGGACCGTCCTCGAAGGCGGCGGAAGCGGCGGCCACGGCGGCGCGGGCGTCGTCGGGGGTGGCCTTGGCGACGGTGGTGATGACCGCTTCCGTGGTCGGGTCGGTGGTGGGCATCGTGGCGCCGTCGGCGGCGTCGCGCCATTGGCCGTTGATGAG
>CAXTFX010000163.1:0-8848 GCA_964243185.1 uncultured Chthoniobacterales bacterium | reverse complement strand
CGCTCCTGGCGATGGCGACGCCGCCCCCGCCGGCCGCGGTTCCCGCCGAAGCCGTGCGGACGGAGCGCGCCCAACCCCCGCCGGCCGCGGGGCCTCCCGCCGTGCTCCGGGCCGCGCCGGTGACGGGCAACGCACCCGGCGGCGCCTCGCTGATCCAACCCGTCGCGGTGGACCGGAGCCGGCCGGGCGGGGGCAAGGAATGGACGACCTACGCCCCGGGCCGCCAGCCGGCCGGTCGGCAGTTGCGCGCCGCGGAGGTGGCCGGTTTGGGGGAGCAACCGGCCGGTGCCAACGAGCCGCTCTACCTCCAGGGTGAGTTCATCGTGAGCGCCACGGGTGTCAACCCTGACACGGGCGACCGCCAGGCCGTCCTGCGCCCCCGCGACCCGGGGCTCACCGGGCGCACGCGCATCCTCGTGCAGTATCCGAAGGGCAGCGTGTTGCCCGGCGAGGGCGCCGTGCTGACCCGCGACGCAGCCCACGCCTACCAGATCACCGACGTGCGTCGCACGGCGGACGGCGGGATGCTCAACGTCTTCGCCCGGGAGATCACGACGGAATAGGCCGCCCGCGGGCACCTCCTCAGCGGGGGGTGGGCGCCAGGGCAACCTCCTCCCGCAGCGCCCGGTGGACCTCCCCGAACGCCCCGGCGATCCAGCCGGGGAGGGGCGGTGACTCCGGCCCCAATCCCACCAGTGCCACGATCTCCGCGGGCGGGACGCTCCCCGCCCGGCGCCGGGCCCGGTCGTATTTCAGGAACCGCGCCCGGATGACGGCCGTGGCGACGACCTCGCCGTCCGCGCGGAGGAACCGCTGCACCGCGAAGAAATCCCGCTCGTCCCAGCCGGGCAGCGTAGTCTCGATCTCGTAGCGTTCCCAGGGCTGGAGCGAGCGACGGAACTGGATGGCCTCGGCCGCGAGCACCGGGTAAAACCCACGCGCGCGGAGCTGCTTCCACAACCCCGAGCGGACCATCAGGTCCATGCGCGCGAGGTCCATCACCGACAGGTAACGCCCGTTGTTCATGTGCCCGAGGATGTCCAGGTCCAGCGGGCGCACCCGGAAGGGCGTCCGGCACGGGCCCAGCACCGGGCACGGCGGGCGGCGGCAGGCGGCGAAGAAGAGCAGCCAGAGGGTGCGTAGCAGGAGGTTCACGCCGGATCAATTCCCCGTCGTCACCCTCAGCCGCGCGAAGCGACGCGGCGTCTGCGGGCTCATCGCCACGGAGTCCGTCACCGTTACCCGTTCCCACACGGCGTCAATGGGCACCGGCTGGCTGATGGTTGCCGCGGGGTTCGGCGCGAACCCCCTGGTTAGCCCGCCGGTCAACCCATCGGCGAACTCCACGCTGTAGGTGATCCCCGGGGCCGTGCCGGACTGCCGGCGCACGAAGGTCAGCGTCAGGCGGCCTTGGGCGTCCCGCGCCACCAGCGGCAGCCCTTTGGCCCCCGTGGGGGTCATCGGCGTGGCGTCGGCGGCTTGGGCGTTGAGGTTGAGGGCGAACTTGAGCAGGTTGACCACCCCGTCCCCGAAGGGCGCGGCAGTGTCGGCGGCGTTACCGGCGTTGTTCGGGTTGCTGAAGTTGATGATGCGCCACTGGCCGAGGGCCGGGTAGGCGTTGAGATCGAAGTCGCCGAGCAAACGCGCGGCGGCCTTGCGCTCGATGTTGTCCACGGTTGTGAAATCCCCGCCGAGCAGCGTCTTGCCGTCGGGCTGGAGGGCGATGGCGCGCACCACGGCGTCCGGTCCCGCCCCGGGGTCGAAGTCCGGGTCCGTGGTGCCGTCGGGCAGGAGGCGGGCGACCTTGTTGCGGACCACGTCGTTCACGCGGTCGAACAGCCCGGCGATGACCAGCTTGCCGTCGGCCTGCTGGTCCACGGAGGACACCAGGGCCGTGCCGCCGCCGGTCAGGGCCACGGCGGGGCTGAAGCCCACGTCCAGCGAGCCGTCCGCGTTGAATCGGGCCAGGTTGGCGCGCGGAGCGCCGTTGGCGTTGGCAAAGGTGCCGGCGACCAGCAGGCGGCCGTCCCGCTGGAGCTTGAGGGCGGCGACGGGTCCGTCCGTGCCCGCGAACGGGTTGAAGCCGGGGTCCAGCGAGCCGTCGGCGAGCAGCCGCGCCAGCCGCCCGCGCGGGGCGCCGTTGACCTGGGTGAAGATGCCGCCGAGCGCGATGCGCCCGTCGGGCTGGGCGAGCACGGTCTGGACGGTGGCGTTGGCCGAGGCGTTGAAGGAGGCGTCGAGGAAGCCGTTGGCGTCGAGCCGGCCGAGGTTAGGATGGCCGGCCGTGTCGTTGAGTTTGGCGAAGGAGCCACCGACGATGATCTTGCCATCCGTCGGCTGGAGGCTGAGGCAGTAGCCGACGCCGCTGGTGCCGGCGTTGGGGTTGAAGGTCGGGTCGAAGCTGCCGTCAATGGGTGAGCAGCGCACGATGGGGTTCTTGACCTTGGTTTCAGCGTGGGGCTGGATGGGGTGACGGCTGCCTTCGGCGGGGGAAGCTTCCGGGAGACGGGACTTGGAGCGTGCGGCGCGCAGGCCCGCGCCACCGCCGGAGGAGTTGTCAATGACTAAGGCGGAGGCGACCACGGCGTTGTTGGGCTGACGCTGGAGGGCCTGGACGCTGTCGCCGGGGTTGAAGGGGGCTGTGAAAGAAACATCCAATCGGCCGTTAGGCAGCAAGCGGGCGAGCGCGTTAGCGGCTTGGCCGCCGGCGGACGTAAAACTGCCACCAATCACCACGTCGCCATCCTCCGGCTGTCGGGCGAGCGCGAGAACACTGGGCGCACCCACACCCGGATTGAAATTTTGATCAAGCGTGCCATCGGCATTGATCCGCGCCGCGTAGTTGCGAACGATGCCGTCGAACTTTGTGAAGTCACCACCCACGATGACCTTACCGTCAGACTTCAATGCAACCGTCTTGATGAGATTGTTTGGACCGACGCCAACATCAAAGCTGGCATCCAGGTTGCCATTTTGATTGAAACGAACGACCGTGTTGCGTGAATCAGCTAGTATGCCACTGGCGACAATCTTCCCATCAGGTTGCAAAACCGTGGAACTGATATGTTGGAATCCATTCGTGGGAGGATGAAAATTCGAGTCGAGGCTGCCATCTACGTTTAAACGAATGATCCCTTGTGAATAACTGCCCCCGACGATGATTTTGTTGTCAGGCTGTAGCGCGATAGAGCTGGTCGAGACGACGCTAGTGTCAGGGTTAAAGGTGGTATCAAGGCTGCCGTTACTATTCAGGCGAAAAAGTGGGTGTGATTGGCCACCAATCAAAGCGCTACCACCAATAAGCAGACGGCCATCAGGTTGGAGAACAGCGGAATAAACATAGTAGACTTTTACTCCGCTACCCACATCAAAACTTGTGTCTAACGTGCCATCATCGTTTAAGCGCGCTAAACTGTTGTCACGCGGTTGGCCGTTGAAATTACCAAAAAAACCATTGACGAGGATTTTGCTGTCAGGCTGGCGCACCAACATACTTACTTTTCCTATTACCCCAGCGTTCGGCGCGAAACTTTGATCCAAGCTACCATTGGGATTCAATCTTGCGACCTTTCGGGTAGGAACCCCGTTGATTCTAGTGAAGGCACCTCCAATTAACGTCTTGCCGTCAATGGGTTGTGGTAGGACCCTAAGTATTTCAAGATACAATTCATCAGTAACCGTCGGATTGAATCCTGTATCTAGGCTTCCATCGCTGTTCATGCGGGCGATGCCACTGCGTGTCTCTCCACTGAATTGAGTGAATGGTCCACTGATCAGCACTCGACCAGTCGCGTCAAACACTGTAGTTGAAACCGAGGAGTTTGGGCCTGGAGCCACATCAACCCGGAAGGATTCATCAAGGCTATCATCGATGTTCAGACGTGCGACCGAATTGCAAGTTTTGCCAGCAACCTCGCTGAACTGTCCACCTATCAGCAACTTACCGTCCGTTTGGACGACTACGGATTGAATTTGTGCAAGCGAATAGCGAGGTTCCCTTACCTGAGGATCGTAATTCACATCTAAAGTGCCGTCCTCATTCAGACGGGCAGCGTTGTCACGCCTTGCGCCATCAATCTGATTGAATAAACCGCCAATAATTATCTTACCGTTAGATTGCAATGCAATCGAATGTATCAACGAGGTATAAACGGTGTGTTTAACCCCTGAGCCGTTGAACGTTTGATCCGGACTGCCATCTGCGTTAAGGCGAGCGATATTCCCATGCGCCACCCCATTGAAATGGGTGAAGTAGCCACCTACAATTGTTTTTCCATCGGTTTGGAACGATAATGATTCGACGGCACCATCTAGTCCACTGCCTGGATCGAAGCTTACATCCAATCCGCCGTCGGAATTGATCCTAGCACCCCTATTTCGCACTACACCCTGAACCCGGGTAAAATATCCACCGAAGACGATTTTTCCATCTGGTTGTAATGCTAAGGAAGTAACGAGGGTGTCTGTAACACAATTAAAGCTGGCATCTAAGCTGCCATTTGCGTTTAAGCGGGCAATACCATCCGCGCAACTAACGAGCACTCTACCATCTGGCTGGATTACTATAGCTTCACCGTTAATACTTACACCATAGGGTGAGATGAAACTTTGATCAAGACTGCCATCAGCATTCAAAGCCGCGATGCAGGGGCGAGGGGATCCGTTGTAGTTCGAGAAGCTACCTCCGATCAGCACTTTTCCATTGGCTTGAAGCACAATGCTTGTAATTGTTCTGGAATTATCAATCCCAGAGCCTACGTCAAAGGTCGTGTCTAAACTCCCGTCGGTATTCAAGCGTGCAAGTCCTTTCGGAAATGAGCCTCCGACAAGCACTTTGCCGTCAGCCTGCGCTTGGATGACATACACGTTTCCCAACAGGCCTAAACTTGCCCCGAAAGATGGGTCGAGTTTCCCCGCCGTCTGCTGGCCGGGTGCGGAAGGCGTAAGGAACGAGGCGAGTAGAACAACCCAAGTTGCCAGCATCCACAAACGGCGGAGATGAACTACATGGTCAAATCGTAAAGTTTTCATGGGATTACGGGGCCGCGAACGATTAAGAAGACGGTGACGGTGGCGGGGGCGAACCAAGCGTTTGGATGCGTGCCTCGACGTGCTTTCGGACGATCTCAACCGTGTCCAAACACGCCTGCCGATCCAGCGGGGGCGGCAACCGGGTGTCCCCTTCGTAACGCAGTCCCATCGAGTATTCGGTGAGGGTCCCGAAGGGGGACGGGGTTGCCGGCAGCGTCTCGCCCAAGCCAGTGAGTTTGCGCGCGAGCTTGTCGAGATCGTGGGTGAGAGGATAGCCCTGGCCAAGTTCATTGATGAGTGCCTTGAGCAGCTTCTCGACGGCGGCTTGGGCGTGTTGACCGAAGGGCACCTCCGGTAAGCCGGGGAGGCGCATGGTGAGTTCGTCATCGGCGGCCCGTTCCAGCAATCCGGTGGTGTGCTCGTCCATGAAGGTCCTCTCCGTTCGTCAGCGGCTGACGTAGACGATGTTGGCTTGGTCCAGGCGACCATCCTTCCAGAGCACGAGGCCATCAGCGTCGGCATAGCGGAAGACGCTGTTGGGATGATGCCGCCAGCGGGCAAAATGATCGGGGTCAGCGAGGATGATGTCCTTGGCCACCGGCAGGTCGGCCAGTAACGCCCTCAGACGGCAGCCCTCGCGGAAGCGGTCGGCGACCGGAGCGCGCAGGAGCACCAGCAAGTCCAGGTCGCTGTCGGTATGGGCGTCGCCGCGGGCGCGGCTGCCGAAGGCCAGGATGGCAAGCGGGTCGCAGGCGGCGGCCAAGCGCTCGATGGCCTCGGCGAGCACGGCCGGGGCCAGCGTCGGGAACGGGGCCGTGTGGGGCAGGGCGTTCATGGTCGGTTCAGGGGCGCAATCCCCGCAGGGTCGCTTCCGCTTGGGCGAGGGCTTCGCTTTCGACCGTTTCCAGCTTGCCCCCGCGCTCCTTTTGTAAGTGACGCAGGGCGTTGCGACCACGTTCGAGCGCCACGCGGGCCTCGTCAAACGGCACGGGTTTCAGCCTCGTCACCGCCTGCCCGAGGTGGACGGAGACCGTGGCCACCAAGCCTTGCAGACTCGCGTCGGTCGGGTTGGCGGCGAGCAGGGTTTCGTAGATCGCCAGGGCGGCGCGGCAGCGGGGGACGGCGGCGGGGGCGTCGTTGAGGGTTAAAAGCGTCGTGCCGACCTTGTCCTCGGTTTCGGCGAGGTCGCGCTGCCAGTCGGCGTTGGTGGGATCGGCGGCCGAGAGCTTCGCCTGGATAGCGATGGCCTCGCGGAAGGCTTCCAGGGCGGCGGGGGTGTCGCGGCCGAGGAGCAAGGCGTCGCCGACTTGGGTGAGCGAGACGGAGGCGTCGTGGCTCCAGCCGGCGTTGACGGGGTCGGTGGCGGCGAGCGCCCGGCGTTGGGCGAGGCATTCGCGGAAGGCGGCCAGGGCGCCGGGGATGTCCCCGGTAGCCTTTTTGGCGAGACCGACGCGCTCGACGGCGGCGGAAAAGTCGCGCTGCCAGCCGGCGTTGGTCGGGTCGAGGTCGGCGAGGCGTTGCTGGATGGCCTGGCCCGCGGTGAAGGCCGCCAAGGCGCCGGAGGCATCGCCGTCGCGCAGGAGCAGATCGCCGATGGTGGCACCGCAGACGAAGCCATCGCGCAGCCAGACGGTGTTGGTCGGGTCCTGGGCGCTGAGACGGGCGTGGATGGCCTGGGCATCGCGCAACGCGCGCAGGGCGCCGGGGCGGTCGCCGGTGGCCTCCAGGGCGTCGGCGATGCGCTCGGCGGTCACGGCGCGGTCGCGCTGCCAGGGGGCGTGACGCGGGTCGGTGGCGCCGAGGCGTTCCTGGACGGCGGCGCCCTCGCGGTAGGCGGCCAGGGCGCCGGCGGGGTCGTTCTGCGCCAGGAGGGTGTCGCCGATGGCCATCTGGCTGGAGAACAGGTCGTGCTGCCAATCGGCGTTGGCCGGCTCCCGGGCGGCGTGGTCCTGGTCAATGGCCAGGGCTTCGCGATAAGCGGCGAGCGCGCCGGGCAGGTCACCGGCGGTGGTGAGGGCGCCGCCGAGGTCAACGTGGCTGGCGGCCACGTCGCGCGACCAGCGGGGGTTGGCCGGCTCCCGGGTGAGGAGGTCGCGGCGGGCGGCGAGCGCCTCGCGGTAGGCGGTGAGCGCGCCGGGGGTGTCGCCCTGGGCGGCGAGCACGTCGGCGAGGCGCACGCGGGCGAAGGCGGCTTCCCCGCGCCAGAGCGGGACGGACGGTTCGGCGGCGGCGAGGCGTCCGCGCAGGGCGAGGCATTCGCGGTAGGTGGTCAACGCGCCGGGGAGGTCGCCGCGGGCCTTGAGGATATCGCCCTGGTTGAAGAGGGCCATCGCCCGGCGGCCGAGGATGTTGTTGGCCTGCGCGGGATCGGCGGACGTTTGCCCGGCGAAGGAATCGTAGTAGGCGCGGACGCGCTGGTTGGCGTCGTCGAGCAGTTCTAGGCGGCCGATGGGGGCGAGCTTGTCGCGCAGGTTGACGCCTATGAACTCGATCAGCTTTTCGGCCTCGTTCCGCGCGTGGGTGGCCCGGCGGGCGTTGGCGGCGGCGACCCGGAACTGCCAGAAGCTCACGACGGCGAACCCAGCGGCGAGGGCACCGGCGGTGGAAACCGCGGCCAGCACCCGGCGGCGGCGGCGGACGGCGGCGCGCTCCTCCCGGCGGCGGACGGCGGTGGAGGCTTCGATGAACTCGCGTTCGTCGGCGGAGAGTTCAGGGCCGCGGCGGGTGAGCAGGTCCTCTCCCTCAACCAGGGGCTTGCCGCGGGGCAGGAGGAAGTCCTCGGAACGATTTTCCGTCCGCCAGCGCGCGGCGGCTTCGCCGGCGCGGGCGCGGGCGCGCAGGAAGTCGGCGTTCTCCGCGATCCAGTTCCGCGCGCGGCCCCAGTGGCGCAGGAGGGCCTCGTGGGCGACGCGCACCTCGCCGCGGTCGCTGGTGAGCAGACGCGCCTCGACCATCGCGCCGACCAGTTCCGGGGCGCCGGGGGTAGCGGTGAAGCCGGAGAGGGGGGCGCCCCGGCTGACGACCGCCAACCCCGAGTCCTGCTCGCCCCCGCCGCCCGGAGCCAACCGGGCGAGCGCCCCAAACACCGCCGGCAACGCCCCGGCGGCGCGGGCGTCGCGCGCCTGGATTTCGCCGAACACCTGTTCCGCCCGCGTGGCCAAAGCGCCCTCCAGTCCGCCCAGCCGATCCAGGTCGGCGCGGGTGAGGACGCGGCGGCCGTTGTCGGCCTCGGCCGTTTTATAGAGTTCATCCAGGGTGAACGACAGCAGCGGCAACGCGCCGGGGTCACGCGCGGCGGCGTTGAGCAGCGTGTCAGCCAGGGATTCCCGCGTGCGTTCGTCGCGCTCGTAGCGCAGGCCGGCGGCGGCGGCCGGGTGGCGGATCATGCGGCTCAGTTCGGCCTCCGTCGGCGGCAACAGGTGGTAGGTGCCCTCGCCCGCCTTGAGCTCCACCAGGGCGGGGAGGCTTTCGCAATGGGCAAAGAAATCGCTGCGTAACGTGGCCAGCACCCACGTCCGGCCGCCGCGGGCAAAGGCGTCCAGCACGGCGACGAACGCCTCCCGGCCGGCGGGGTCCACGCGGGTGTCCGTCCAAAGCTCCTCCATCTGGTCCACGACCAGTGCCAGGCGGGCCTGCGGCGGCCTCAACCCGGCGAGCGCGCCGTCAATTTCCGCGACCTGGTCGTGCTGGCCGGTCGCTTCCCGCTCGCGGCGCAGGGTGGTGAGGCGTTCGCGCTCCCCGGCCCGCGCGGCGTCGGCGCCCTGGCGGGGCGCGCCCTCAAGGGTCGCCGCGGCGGCGGCCGGGTGCGGGCGCAGGC
>CAXTFX010000162.1:8577-8861 GCA_964243185.1 uncultured Chthoniobacterales bacterium | reverse complement strand
GGTGAGCACCGCCCCCAGCGTCGCCGGGTCCAACGGCGCGGCGCCCGGCAGCGCCCCGGTGGCGCCCGTCACCCGACAGGGCGGCCGCTTCGAGAGCGTGGGCCTGCTCCTGGCCGACGACGGCGCCAGCGTCCTGCCGGCGGCCTTGGCCCTGAACTTCGGGGCCGCGGCCGCGAGCAAGAAGGTGTGGGTGCAGCCGGTGGACGGCGGCACCCTCGACGGACAGCCCGGCGGCCGCTTCGTCACCCTGGGGCTCGGAGGCACGCTGGCGGCCGTCTTCCAGC
>CAXTFX010000162.1:0-8567 GCA_964243185.1 uncultured Chthoniobacterales bacterium | reverse complement strand
GGCCTCTACCACGTCCTCGTGCGCTTGGAGGACATCCAGAGCGCCCTGCCCTTCTGGGTGCTGCGCGCCCGCGACCTCACCAGCCCTGCCTCGCTGGTCGAACTCATCCTGCCCGCCGCCCAGCGCTGACCTCCGCCAACCCTCTTCACCCGTTCCTAACACCCCCCGCCACTTCGACGATGAGACTCCTTCCCCCTCGTCTCGGCCGCGCGCTCCCGCTCGCCGCTCTCTTCCTGGCCGGTGGCATCCTCGCCGTCTCCTCCCCCCGGCTTCGCGCCGACGACGACTTCGCCAACGTGGGCAACCCCACCGGCAACGCCGGCCAGTTCAACGGCAACGTCTCTACCGGCGGCTCCTACGATCCCCTGACGGCTAACGCCACGCGCGCCGTCACCGACCTGACGGTGCCCGGCGCGGTGGGCGCCTACCCGCTGGTCTTCACCCGCATCGCCAACTCCCGCTACGTCGGCGGCGTGGCCAGCTTCTTCGGCGACGGGGGCCAGTGGCGGCACAACTTCCAGTGTGAACTGCTCGCCCAGGGCAGCAACATGGTCCTGACCTACCCCGACGGCCGCAACGTGACCTTCAGCGTCCTGTCCGCCGGCGACAATCGCTACGTGGACGCCGCCGTCAAGCCGCTGGGCAGCCTGTGGTATGGCCTCCCCGGCATCCGCGACCGGCTGGACACCGCCACCGCCGGCCAGCAGCCCGTCCTCCTGATGGCCGACGGGGGCCGGGTGACCTTCCAGGCCGCCGCCGCCGGGGTCGGCCACCGGCCGGCCCTGATCACCGACCCCTACGGCAAGATCACCACGCTGGCCTACTGGCCCAACGCGGACACCCTCCAGTCCGTCACCGAGCCCGGCGGCCGCTGTCTGCGGGTGGATTACCTGCCGCCCTACATCGGCACCCCGACGGTGGCCCTCGACGGGGTGTCGGCCTGAAACGTGCACAGCGTCACCTACACCTATGGCTAGGTAAGCCACCCGCCGGGCAGCCCCTAAGTGATGCTCACCGGTGCGCGCTACAACGACGAGCCGACCGCGGCCGACCCCAACGCCCGCGTGACGGCCTCCTACGGCTACTACGGTGATGTCAGCGGCGGCGCCCCCCTGCTCGCCCACGGCTACGACCCGCACTTCCCCGGCCCCATGTGGGGCACCCTCTACGCCTACGACAACAGCCGGGCCGCCGCCGGCGGCTGGGGCCGGGTTGCCCAGGAGCAGAACCCCTGGAGCGGGGCGGTGGTGACGGCCCTCTCCATCCCGCCCGACGCCAGCGGCAACCCCCAGCACGACGAGTTCGGCGGCAAGGTGCGCCAGGAGACCCGCGGCGACCGGGCCGAGGACGGCAGCGGCAACGCCAACTCCCTGGTGCGCTCCTTCGGCTACTGGCCCAACTCCAACTTCCTGCACTACGTCACCGACTACGTCAACCAGCGCGAGGTGCGCCAATACGATAACCACGGCTATCTCTACAGCGTCAACGACCGGCGCAACAACCAGACCATCTTTCGCAACGAGCCCCACGTCGGTCAGCTCAAACAGGTCACCCTGCCCCCTGACCAGCAGGGGGTCAGCCACAGCCGCAAGCTGGACTACTCCGACAGCCTCTACCCCTACCACGTCACCTCCGCCAGCGAGCAGGCCGGCCCCAGCGCCGACAGCGCCTCGGCCGACTGGCACACCACCTACTACGACCGCGACGGGCTCAACCGCGTCTGGCGCGTCCGCTACCCCGACAGCGGCTACGAGACTTTCACCTACGACGACAGCGCCGACGGCTGCGGGCAGGTGAGCGTCCACCGTCTGGCCAGCGGCGGCAGCGTCTCCTACGCCTACGGCCACTCGGCCGCCGGGACCCGGGGGATCCTCCTGAGCAAGACCGAAAACGACGGGGCGGGATGGAGTGCGGCGACCACCTACGCCTACGACAGCCTGGACCGCTTGCAGACCGTCACCGACGCCCGCGGCAACCAGACCCTCCTCGCCTACAACGGCCGCCACCAGGTCGTGCGCGTCACTCACCCCCAGGACCCCGCCCGCCAGCGCTACCCCGACGGGCAGAACGGGCTCAACTACACGACGGCCGCCTACGACGACCAGGGCAACCGGCTTTCCACCACCGACGAGTGCGGCCACACCAACGCGGTGAGCTACGACAACTACCGCCGGCCCGTGCTCACCCAGGACGCGCTGGGTCACTGTGTCTTCCTCTCCTACGAGCGCCGGCGCAAGAACGGCCAGGTCGTCGCCAACGCCGACACCCACACCCGCGGCGCCTGGACGACGCTGATGCGCCCCTCCTACGCCGACGGGGCCCGTTTCAAACACGCTTTCCGCGCCTACGACCCCTTCTTCCGGCTCGTCAGCGAGACCGCGGGCCTGGGCGGCACCGACGCCAACTGGCCCAACGTGGTCAGCGGGGGCAACGCCGGGCGCACCGACTTCGCCTACGACGTGGATGGCAACCTGACCTCGACCACCGATGCCCTGGGCCGGGTGACCTCCTACGGCGTGGACGCCCGCGGCTGGCGCACCTCCCTGACCCTGCCGGCCGACGGGCAGTTCGACCGCACCTACCTCTACTACTACGACGGGGTGGGCAACCTCACCCAGGAGACCCGCCCCGCCGGGGGCAAACGCTTCTTCTACGCCTACGACCCCATGAACCGGCGGGTCTGGAGCCAGGACCCCGCCGACCACGGCACCCAGACGGTGTTCACCTACAAGGCCAACCCGGGCGCCAAGCTGACGACCACCGACCCCAACGGCAACGCCTACGTGCTCCAGAGCGACGGGCTGGGCCGGCCGGTGCGCCTGGACTACCTCGGCGGCATCACCGAGAGCTGGCACTACGACGCGGCCGGCAACGTGGACACCTTCACCAACCGGGCCGGCCAGGTGCAGACGATGACCTACGACAACCGCAACTGGGCGACCCAGAGCGCCTGGAACACCGGCGGGCGCACGGTCTATCGCGCCTACTACGCCGACGGCCAACTCAGCAGCACGGCCACCAGCACCGGCAGCGCCTTGAGCTACGGGCGGGATGCCGCCGGCCGGGTGACCGTCGAAAACCAGAGCCCCGACGCCGGGCTGCCCTGGACGGCCGTGACTAGCGGCTACGACGACGACAACCGCCGCACGCAGATCAGCTACCCCGGCGGCGACTACGTGCTCGAGCGCTACAACGACCGCGGCCAGTTGGGCCGCGTTTACCTCAACACCAGCCAATACGCCCAGTTCGACCACGGCTACAGCGCGGATGGGCGGCCCACGGTGCGCTACCGCGTCAACGGGGTGCACACCTTCTACTACTTCGACGGCGGCGGCCGGCTGGGCACCCTGGGCCACACCTACAATGACACCAGCAGCGCGGCCAACCTGCGCGACTGGCGCGACTACGGCTACGACGCCCAGAGCCGCGTCAACTGGTTCTTCAAGCACCAGGACGGCCGCGGCGACCGCTACGCCTACGGGGTGGACGACCAGCTCGGCTTCGTCAACCAGGAGGCGTATGGCACCAACACCACCAGCCCCTCGGGGGACCTGCGCCAGACCAACCAGAGCTACGACGCCGCCGGCAACCGCACCGTCAGCGACAACACGCAGACCGGGCACATCGACTACACCAACACCGACATCCTCAACCGCTACCGCACCCTCAACGGGGCATCCGTCGGCTACGACGCCAACAGCAACCTCACCTACGAGCCCCTGAGCGGGAGCACCTACGTCTATGACGCCGACAACCGGCTGGTGCGCGCCATCTGCCCGCCGACCGGCACCGACCGCGCCTTTGGCTACGACGCCCTAGGTCGCTGCGTGTGGCGGCAGGACAACGGCGGGGCCAAGAGCTACCTGCTCTACGACGGGGCCAACCTCGTCGAGGACCGGGTGGGCGGCTACGCCAACCGCACCAAGCGCTACGTGCACGGCGCGGGCGCCGACAACCTCCTGCTCACCCTCGACGCCAACGGGGCGGGCCTCTACCACCACCAAGACCTCAACGGCAACGTGGTGGCGCCGACCGACTCTTCCTCGGCCGTGGTGGAGCGCTACCACTACGACCCCTTCGGCCGCCCGCTGGTCTGCGACGGGGCCGGCACCGAGAACCGCGGCGACGCCAGCCTCTACGGCAACCGCTTCCTGTTCACCGGCCGGGAGTGGATGGCCGCCCTCAAGCTCTACGACTACCGCGCGCGGGCCTACCTACCGAGCCTCGGACGCTTCTTGCAGGCCGATCCCATCGGCTTTGCGGGGGGCAACCACCTGTATCGCTATTGCGCCAACAACCCGGTCAACGGCAGCGACCCCAGCGGGCTGTTGACGACCGGACCGGGCAGCTTCACCCCTGTCCAAAGCCAGAACGGCTTCTTGGGGAGCTCAAACGGGGTGGGGCCCGATCGGTTGATCATCGGCGACACCTATCCAGCCTTCGGGGCGAACAACCTGGGCAATCCCTTTCAGGGCACCGGCCTGGAGCCGCGGGACAACAACGGCGGCAATCGCGACGGTGGCGGCTCGAGTGGTGTTGTGCAAGGCGACAATGCTCAGGGTGGCTTTGACTTAGGTAGAGATATTACAGCGTTTGCTGTCGGAGTCGCTGCCAACACTTACGGATTAGCTAAAGGCGGTTTTGAGATATTGACCGGGCATTTTGAAGAAGGTTTCAGCGATCTACTTCAAGGTTTGCTTCCAAGATATGGAAATTACGGGGGGCCTGGATACGGTGTTGGTGGAATTCGCGATATTCCTCCCTTATTAGGAACTGAGCCAATTACTCAATCCGATGTTTATTTTCAAACGCATGATCAACAATTTTTTGACATCACAAAACGAGTTGCAACGGTCACAAATCACCAGGCTAATATACAGCTAATTCGCAGTTTGCAGGATTATTCAACGGGAATAGCTGGTCCGTTTGAATTTATTTACCGACAATTCGCCACCGTTTTTTTCGCCGCACAGGTCATCACCATTGACCAACTGCCAAGCCATCAGACACTCCAGAGAGGGGGTCTTTAGCAAACAACTTAAACACGCAATTCTGGATCAAGAATTGAAGTGCAATCAATCACCCAAAACTCCAAATTGACAATTTCGATTTCGAACGCTCACACTTTAAATCATCATGTATGATGTATTTAATGATAGCATTGGCAAACATAAAACACTATTGAACAATGTTTTTGCTTGTTTAGCGCTTTTTGTGACATGCGGCTGCCAAAGCCGATCTACGATTTATGTGGTGCCAACTGTCAAGGTTGGAACTAGCCGTTGGAATTCTCCGCCTCGCTTATCTACTCTAGATCTTCACTTGGCGTCACAATTAATCGATCAGGCTGCAACAAAATACAATTTTCAAAAAGCAGTTGACCCTGCTGCCGGCTCTAAATATCGAGATGCCAGTGTCAAACAAATTGCTTTTTACAGAAAGGCCGACAATTTCTTTGCTCAACCTCCTCAAAGCGCCTCTATATTATTTGTTTTTACATTCAAAGAATCTCGTTTAGTGATTGTGCTGGCCCAAGGTAGTCTGTCCGAGACAGAAGATGCGCGTCTTTTTCGCGAAGAATTGACCAAACTTCTAGAATCGCGCTTCGGAAAGCTTCGAGTCTTAGTTTCTCCCAACGAACCTCTTGTGGGAGGGGGATAAACCAGTTTGTGTTCAATTGACTACGGAGCCAGGGTCAAAGCTTGCTATTGGGTCGCCGCCTCTTCACGGCCCCGCTCTTGCGCGAGGCGTCATCTTGCCTGCCCGGCGGTGAACGTGCAAACTCCACCTAACGAGATATAGTCAGACCACCGGAGCCTGTCCTCCGCCGTCGTTATGTTCCCGTTTCCACGTCGGAAGCTAATTATCCATTCGGTGCATTCACCCCAGATGCTCTTGGCGCGATTGCGCGCCGTCACGACGCCCCGGCAGCAGCGCTGGTGGACCCGCCCGAACCCGGAGCACGTCTTCGTCGGCCACGTCGAGGCGGACACCTTCACCTTGGTGCCCATTATCCGCGGCCGGAACACCTACCTGCCCCGCGTTCGCGGCCGGCTGCGCGCCCGGCCGGAGGGCGGGAGCGAGCTGAACCTGACGATGGCCGTCCATCCAGTTGGGGTCGTAGCGATCTTGGCCCTCTCTTCCGTCATCCTGATCAGCGCCCTGCGCGGCCGGGAGTATCTTGCCGCCTTCTGCATTTTGGTCGTCCTCGCTCTCATGCACGCACTCATGTGTCTGTTCGGCTTTGTCCCCGAGGCCATCCGTGCGGAGGACCACCTCCGACGCGTGGCGGCTTAACGTAAGCGATGTTTGTAGCTTTCTTTTACCCACAAGTTCTGCGGCCGAGTGTAAGCGGTGCCCGTAGCACCACTTGACTGGCGAGGTCACGGGAGTCGCATCCTCTGGCTAGGACCCCGCGGGACGGCTACGACGGCTGCCGGCGGCGTGGGCGCCGCGTTGCGCCCACGCCTAGGCTGCCGGGGTGAGCTGGCCGACGGTGCGCGTGGTGGCCGCCGGCAGCCGGGTAAGCACGTCGCGCAGGTAGGCTGTAAGCGCTACGCCGAGCGCCTCTATTTCGGTGTGATCGAAGGTGTCGTAGCCTGCTGGGCTATGACACCTTCGACCAGGGGCGCAGCCGAGGGCTACGTCTTCCAACTCGACACGATGGGCCGGGGGCGCGTGCCCGCCGCCCGGCGCGAGGCCAAGGGAGCCGGGGTCAGTTCTCGCTATTGATACCCTCAACTCTCTTCCCACCCCGCTAACCAGTGTGGTTGGTGAAAACTAACCCCGCGACACTACGCTGATCCCGGACGGACTACCGGACCTGGACGCGGTGTTACCGATGATCGCCCCACCTTTGCCTCAGGTAGGGAGCGCGTCCGCTGCCCTCGTGGTAGGCGTGAAACTCCTCGGGGTGCTTCTGGTAGTATTGCTGGTGGTAGGTCTCGGCCGCGTAGAAGTCGGCGGCGGGAACGATGGGGGTAACGATGGGGCGGTCGAACTTGCCGGATTTCGCCAGGGCTTCGCGGCTCGCTTCCGCCGAGCGTTTTTCCTCCCCGGTGCGATAAAAGACGGTGGCGCGATACTGCGTGCCCACGTCGGCGAACTGCCGGTCGGTGACCGTCGGGTCAACGTTCCGCCAGAACACGTCGAGCAGCTTCGGGTAAGAAGTTTCCTTGGGATCGTAGAAGACCGCGACGCTCTCGGCGTGGCCGGTGCGCCCGCTGGAGACCTGCCGGTAGGTCGGCCTCTTCTCTGATCCGCCGATGTAGCCGGCAAAGGTCTGCCGGACGCCGGGGACCGGGTCAAAAGCGTATTGCATGCACCAGAAACAACCGCCGGCGAAGTAGGCCACCCTCAGGTCGGCGCTCTCGGCCGGGAGCGTGGGAAAGGTGGCGTCACCGCTCCCCGCGCTCCCGCCCTGAACCCGCGCGAGGTAAACGGCGATGACGGCCACCACGGCCAGGAAGCGGGGGAAACGTTTCATGATAAATCCGCCCGGAAGGTGCGACGCCCAGCCCGCCGATCCGGTGAGCGGCTTCGGGTTGGGAGGCTTTGGCGGGCGATTTATTCCGCGTCCCGTCGGTCGCGGAGAAGGCCTCGACGCGCGCGGAGCCGTTTTGGCGGGGTAAGACATGCCTACCCCGTTTCCCGCTTCGTCGGGTGAATCCGCTCGGAACCGGGCTTTCCCGCCCCAGCGTTGGGAGGTCCGGCGCCGGGTCGTGCGCGAGCGGACGGGCCACCCCGGAACTTCGGCCAAGCTCGGGAATAATTCCGGGGTTCACCCCTCCGAGGTTCATGCGGGAGCCAGGGTGCCAAGGGCGCACGGGGCGTTTTCCTGCCGACAATTTTTCGATCCCGCCGCGCCGCCATGAGCAAAACCTCTTCCTACCCCTCCACCCGGGCTCACCTCTTTAAGACCCTCGGCCTCGGTCTGTTGGCCGGCTTGCTGGCGGGCGTGGCCATGCTGGTGACGATGGCGGCTCTCCGCTTGGTCCTGGGCTGGCCGACGCCGACGGAGCTGATCTTCGACCGGTTGTTCCCCAAGCTGACGGTCAAGTTCTTCATTGATGCCTTGGTCCGAGCCGGCGGCTACACGCCCCTCAAGCTCCAGGGCGTCTTCGGCGCCCTGGCCGGTCAGCTCGCCGTCGCCGGCTTCGGAGGCATGGTATATGCCGCTTACCTTCACTGGCTGGACGCGCGGCGCGGCCCCGGCTCCTGGGGGGCGGAGCGGCCCGTGCTCGACCCGCGCGGCTGGCGGCTGATCGTGCCCGGCGTGCTCGCCGCGGTGGCCGTCATCGCGGGCCTGCTCGGGCCAACGCTGGTGACGAACTACGCCGGCCATCCGCCCGGCGGCGCGCGGCTGCGGGCCATCCTGATGATGCTGGTCGCCTTCGGGGCGTGCGGGGTGGCCATCATGGTCTTTCACGGCCTGCTCGCGCGCGCCCGCCCCACCTGTCGCCGCCCCCTCGGCCAGCACGGCCTACGGGCTGGACTCGACGGGGCGCCGCCGCTTCCTGGCCGCGGGCCTGGGCGCCGGGCTGGCGGTGGCCCTGGGCGGGCTGCTG
>CAXTFX010000161.1:404-8871 GCA_964243185.1 uncultured Chthoniobacterales bacterium | reverse complement strand
CCCATGCAACTCCCCCTGAGCATCACCTACCACGGCATCAACAAGAGCGAGGCCGTTGACCAGCTCATCCGCGACAAAGCCGCGCACATGGAGCGCTTCTGCCACCACATCACCCGCTGCGACGTGGCCGTCGAGCAGCCCAACGCCACCAAGCAGAGCGGCAGCCAGTTCCGCGTCCGCATTGACCTGACCGTGCCCCCGCACCACGAGCTCGTCGTGGACGAAAAGCCCGCGTCGCACGACATGCACGAGCCGCTCCAGAAGGTTATCAACGACGCCTTCAAGAGCATGGAGCGCCAGTTGCGCGACCTTTCCGACAAGCAGCAGGGCCGCGTCAAGCACCACGACCCGGACACCGACGCCGAGGGGCCGTCCGGCTCCGCGATGGTCACGAAGCTGTTCCCGGAACTCGGCTACGGCTTCATCACCGACGGCTCCGGCCGGGAGGTGCATTTCACGGCCGGCGCGGTCACGGGCGCCGTGGGCTTCAAGGACCTGAAGGTCGGCGCGGCGGTCCGCTTCGAGGAAACCCCCGGTGAGCAGGGGCCGTCGGCCACGAAGGTGAAGGTGCTCTCCAGCAACCAGCCGCATTTTTGAAGGGGCGCGCCGCTGGAAAACGCGACCTTCCCGGAGGTCTATTCCTCCCCCTCGTGATACGGGAACTCCGTTAATCGGAACGCCCCCACGCCCGGCAGCCCGGCCCATTTGCCGCTGTCGGGATAATAACATACGTCCGTGCCGGGCTGGACGTTATTGGCGATCACCCAGTAAACCAGCGGCCCGGCCGCGTCCTCCGGGCAGAGGAGCTGGTGGGCCTCACCGGGCGGGAACACGACGCAATCCCCCGCCCGCAGATCGTCCACGCCAGCCGGGTGGCGCACCTGGCCGCGGCCGGAGACGACGATGTAAAGCTCGGTTTCCGCCGAGTGAGAATGGTAGGGACAAAACCGCGCGCCCGGCGGCAGGGTGACGAGCTCCACCTCGAACGGATGCACCGCCCGGTCCCCCGCGTCCCGCGCGCCGAGCGCCCGGGAAACCTCCTGCCGCCGTTTGCGGTAACGGCCTTTGGCGGAAGTGACCTCCCGGCCGGGGACCTCGGCGAGATTGATCTTTTGCACGGCTGCGAGGCTACTCCCGTCGCGCGGTGGTGTCATTCACTCCTGAGACGCCGCCATCCCCCGCAGCCCGCGCGCCGACCGAGGTAAATGTTGCCCCCGGCGCCCGCCGCGCGCCCCGGCCGGACCGATTAGAGACAGCGCGGAGGCGCGGGGACAAGTTGGCTGGATCACTCCCGGCCGCGGTTCTCCCCGCTTTCGCGCTGGACCGCCTCGACCCCCCCGCCATGCCCGACCCCGTCGAAACCCCGCCGCCCCCGCCCGCGCAGGCCGCCGCCGCCTCCGTCCTCACCCCTGGCGCCGGCGCGCCGCCCCCGCCGGCCGCCCCCCCGCCGCTGACTTGGGCGGCGGTCTGGGAATGGCTCAAGCGCGCCGTCGAGCAGTTCAACTCCATCAACGGCACGCTCTGGGCGGCCGCGTTCGCCTACTACGCCTTCTTCGCGCTCGTGCCCCTGGCCGTCTTCTCCCTCACCATCGCCACGGGCTTCGTGGACAAGCAGCGCATCTTCGACTTCGCCTTCGGCACCGAAAAAGCCTCCGCCTACCTGCCGCTGGATTACCAGACCCGGGCCGCCATCCGGGACACCATCAACACGGTGTTCGAGGGGATGCACTCCTCCCGCGGGTCCATCGGACTGATCTCGCTCGCCGGCCTGTTCTACTCGGCCCTGGGTTTCTTCCAGGCCCTCGTGGGAGCCGTCAACGCCGCCTGGGCGCAGGAGCAGCCCTCGTGGTGGCGGCTGCCGCTCAAGAACCTCAACATCCTGCTGGTGCTCTTCTCGACCTTCCTGCTGGGCAACGTGCTGCCGACGATCTCGAAAACGGTCGAGCGCTTCGCCTCACCCTACCTCGGCACGTTGGGCAGCGCGCTGTTCGCTGTGTCCAACGTGTTGATCCCCACCATCCTGCTGTTCTACGGGTTCCTGCTCTTCTACAAGCTGGCCCCGCGCCGGCGGCTGAACGTCACCTTCCGGCAGGTGTGGCTGCCGGCGCTGGTGGTGGCCGTGCTCATCTGGATCGCGCAACAAATCTTCGTGATCTACGCGACGAATTTCGGCCGGTTCAACGCCCTTTACGGCACCTTCGGCGGCGTCATCGCGCTCATGCTCTGGATTTACCTCTCCGGGCTGGTGGTCGTCTTCGGCGCCTGCCTCTGCGCCACGCGCGGGCAGGGGGACAAGGAGGGCACCCCCGCGCCCGCCGCCCCGGCGGTCGACGCCGGGACCAAGGCGTGAGCCGTCCTGGACGGCGCCGCGCCCGGTGTGCATCCTTCCCGCCATGCTGTTTCCGAGTCCTCCCCGCTCCCCCCGGCACCTGGCCGGCGTGCTGGGCTTGGCCGCGCTCGCGGGTGCCGCCCCGCTCCGGGCTGAACCGCCGCCGCCACCGCCCGCCAACCCGCCGGCCCCCGTTCCCGCTTCCCCCCTGCCGCTGCGGGCGGAGGCGACGTTCTATCCCCGCGACACCCCCGACCTACGCATCCGCTTCCCGGCGGGTTGCGCGGTGACGGAGGCGCCCAACGGCGCGGTGCTCGCCGCCCCGGCGGATTCCTCGTTCCTGATGACGTTGTTCCCGGCGCCCGACGCCCGGGACGCCCGCACCGCCGCCAGCGCCACCCAGGAACTCATCGGCTACCTGCGGCTGGGCACGAAGCTGGACATCCTGCCCGTCGAAGAGATTCGCACGGCCTCCGGGCAAGTGTTCTACCTGACCGGCGCCACCGGCAAGGACCTCCTGGGCAAGGAAATCTGCTACGAGGTCGCCGTCGGCTCCCCCGAGGCGAAGGGCGATTTTTTCTACGCCGTCGCCGCCATCTACCCGACGGAAGCCGCCCGCAAGGCGCACGCGGCGGAGTTCCGCGAGAGCGTGCGCTCCATCCGGGTCGGCGAGGAGGAGGAAGCGCCGGCTACCCCCGGCCCGACCAGGAACTAAACGGGGGACGAATCGCCTTCCCAACCCCCGTTCACCACCATGAGAACCCCATCCCGCCGTTTCCCCGCCGCCGCCGTCGCCGTCGCCGTCGCCGCCGCCGGTGCGTTCGCCCTCCTCGCCCTCGCCGCTTCACCCCTGCGCGCGGAGACCGTCAAGTTTCCCAACGACGACCCGGCGTTTTCCATCACGTTCCCGGACAGTTGGAAGACCAGGGTTGACGCCAAGGACAACGCCCTCTCCGCCCAGCCCGCCCCGGACCGCGCCTGCGTCCTGACGCTGCGGGAGATGGAAGGAGTTGACGACCTCGCCGGCGCCAAGGCGGCGCTGCCAAAGTTCACCGCGGCCCTGGCCAAGGGCGCCGGTATCAAAGACCTGAAACCCAGCCAGGAGCCGCTGGAGGCCAAGTCGCCCAAGGGGGTGCCGATGGTAATGGCGGAGTTCCGCGGCACGAGCGAGGCCGGCGTGAAGATGGTGCTGACCGCCGTCATCTTCCAGCCGGGGGAGGACGCTGACGTGTTCGTCCTCACCGGCGTGGCTTCGGAGGAGGAGGACAAGAAAATTGACCAGGAGGCCGGCGCCATCGTGGAATCCATCACGCCGGTCTGAACCCCGGCCCCCCGGACGCCGTCGTGGGGACCGCCGCGGCTTTTTTCGTCGCCCCCCCGCGGCCCGGCGCTTTGCGTGGGTGTGGCGCCGGTGTTAGCCTGCCTGCCCCTTCCTCATGCCCGCGTGGCGTCCCCTTCCCATCTGCGTTCCCCGCCGCCCGTCCCCGGTGCTGGCCCTGCTGGGGTCGTCGCTCCTGTTCCTGTCCGCCTGCGCCCACCAGGGGGACCTGGCCCTGCCCCGGCCCCGCCCCGGCCCGGCGGTGACGCCGCTGCCAGTGGCCTCGCACGTCGCCTCGCCGGAAGAAAAGGCGTTCTGGGGCGCGCTGGTTGAATCGCGGGTCATCTACATCGCTGAGACGCACGACCGGGAGAGCGATCACCTCTACCAGTGGGAACTCCTGCGCGGCCTGCGCGCCCGCGGGGTCGGCTACAGCATCGGCTGGGAGATGTTTGAAACCCCGCAACAGGATTTTCTCAACGCCTGGACCCGCGGGAGCCTTTCCACCGAGGGGCTCCTCGAAAAGACCGACTGGCAGCGCCGTTGGGGACACTACTCGGGCGTTTACGAGAAGATCCTGCGCTGGAGCCGGGGGGAAAACATCGCCAGCGTCGCCCTCAACGCCCCCGCCGACCTTTCCGGCAAATTCGCGCGCGGCGAAGCCCTCGCCCCGGAGGAGCGCGCCCTGATCCCGACCGGCTACCGGCCGATCCCCGGCGGCTTCGAGCATTTCGGCGAGCAGATGGGCCAGAGCCCGCACCCCGGCGCCGCGGGTGGGGACGGGTTGAGACGTTATTACGCCGCGCAACTGCTCTGGGATCAGACGATGGCCGAAACCATCGTCGCCCACCTGCGCGCCCACCCGGAGGGCAAGCTCGTCGTCCTCCTCGGCCGCGGCCACGTCGAGGGTGGTTTCGGCGTCCCGGCCTACGTGAAGCAGAAAACCGACGCCCGCCAGCGCATCCTGTTCCCCGGCGAAACTCCCGGCGCGGAGGAGGAAACGCGGCCGGCGCGGGTGGCAGCGACGGAAAGGTTGAAGGATGAAGGTTGAAGGGGAGTTCCCTCAGCGACGCCCTTCCCCTCTTCTCTGCCTTCTACCTTCGACCTTCATCCTTCTCCCCATGCCCCCGGACGACGACGAAGAGGAGGACGATGACTCCCCGGAAGATGCCGACGGCTTCTCCGGCTCCCTGCTCGTCGCCCACCCGGGGCTGCACGACCCGAACTTTCGCCGCGGGGTCCTCTACCTGACCGCGCACAGTCCGACCGAGGGCGCGATGGGCATTATCCTCAACCGGCCGCTCGCCGGCAAGACGGCCGCGGAACTGCTGCCCGGCCACGCCGCCGTGGAGACGCTGGCGCGCATCCCCGTGTATCTCGGGGGTCCCGTGGGACGCGACCAGCTTACCTTCGGCATCCTGCGGGCGTCCGGGAACGAGGAGATGGAAGAGGTCGGTTTCCGCCATCACCTTACTTTGCCCGAGGCCCTGGCCTTGGCCGGCGAGGGTGAACGACCGGACCTGCGGGCCTTCGTCGGCTACGCGGGCTGGGCCGGCGGGCAGCTCGAAGGGGAGATCGAGGCGAGCGCCTGGGTGTTGGTCCCGCCGCGGGCCCGGTTCTTCACGCCCGCGCCGAAGCCCGGCGGCGAGGACCGCGCCTGGTTCCGGGTGATGAACAGCCTCGGCCCCGTTTACAAACTGCTCGCCGCCGTGCCCGACGACGTGACGCTCAACTGAACGCCGACCATGACGCCGCCGAAACTCTTCCCCGATGCCACCAGCGCTTTGGCGGACGTGATGCGCGACGGCTCGACCTTGGCCGTGGGCGGCTTCGGCCTGTGCGGCATCCCCGAGGCGCTCATCGCCGCGCTCGCCGCGGGCGGCTGGCGGGATCTGACGGTCATTTCCAACAACGCCGGGGTGGACAACTTCGGCTTGGGCATCCTGCTGCGGACCCGACAGATCCGTAAGATGATCTCGTCCTACGTCGGCGAGAACAAGGACTTCGAGCGCCAGTTCCTGGCCGGCGAGTTGGAGGTGGACCTCACCCCGCAGGGCACCCTGGCCGAGAAGCTCCGCGCGGGCGGCGCCGGCATCCCGGCGTTTTACACCCGAACCGGTGTCGGCACCCCGGTGGCCGAGGGCAAGGAAACGCGGGAGTTCGGCGGCGCCCCCTACCTGCTGGAACGCAGCTTGACGGCCGACGTGGCGCTGGTCAAAGCGTGGCGGGCGGACCCCGAGGGCAACCTCGTTTACCGCCGCACGGCCCGGAACTTCAACCCCCTGTGCGCCACCGCCGGCCGGGTGACAATCGTGGAGGTGGAAGAGCTCGTCGGCCTGGGCGACCTCGACCCCGATCACGTCCACACGCCGGGCATCTTCGTGCAACGCCTCGTGCTGAACCCGACGCCCGAGAAGCGCATCGAGCAACGCACGGTGCGGCCGAACTGAGGAAGGGCCCGCGAAACACGCGAAAGGACGCGAAAGAAAGGCCGGGAAAACAAGACTTCTTCTTTCTGCCCTTTCTCTTCGCGTCTTTTCGCGGGTTTCGCGGGCTCTTCTCCTCTGGATAATTTCACCCCATCTCCCAATGCCCTTGACCCGCCACGAAATGGCGCAACGCGCCGCCGAGTTCGAACTGCGCGATGGCCTCTACGTCAACCTCGGGATCGGATTGCCGACGCTCGTGGCCAACTACATCCCCGCCGGGATGCACGTGACCCTCCAGAGCGAGAACGGCCTGCTCGGCATCGGCCCGTTCCCCACGGAGGCCGAGGTGGACGCCGACCTCATCAACGCCGGCAAGCAGACCGTCACGGCCCTGCCCGGCGCGAGCTATTTCTCCTCCGCGGACTCCTTCGGGATGATCCGCGGGGGGCATGTGGACCTGGCCATCCTCGGCGCCATGCAGGTGTCCGGCCGCGGCGACCTCGCCAACTGGATGATTCCCGGCAAGATGGTCAAGGGCATGGGCGGGGCGATGGACCTCGTCGCCGGGGTGCGCCGGGTGGTCGTGCTGATGGAGCACACGGCGAAGGGCGACGCGCCGAAAATCCTGCCCGAATGCGACTTGCCCCTGACGGGCGTCGGCGTGGTCCACCGCATCGTCACCGACCTGGCCGTGCTCGACGTCACTCCCGACGGCCTGCGCCTGGTGGAACTCGCCCCTGGCGTGGACCTGGACGCGGTGCGGGCGCGCACGGCGGTGCCGGTGATCGCCTGAGTCACGCCGTGGACGTGGCCGGCAACACCCGGCCCGTCGCCTCGCCGAACCCGATCCGGTAGCCGTCCCCTTGTGCCCAGCCGGTCAGCATGAGTTGGTCGCCGTCCTCCAGCCAAGTGCGCGTTTCACCGTTGGCAAAGGTTAACGGTTCCGCGCCGCGCCAGGTGCGTTCCAGGAGGCAGCCGCGCGCTTCGGGCGTGGGTCCGCTGACCGTGCCGGAGGCGAGCAGGTCGCCGGGGCGCAGGTCGCAGCCGTTGACCGTGTGGTGGGCTACCTGCTGGAACATCGTCCAATACAGGAACCGGAAGTTCGTGCGCGTGACCGTTTCCCCGGACGGTGAACCCGGGGTGCGCAGGCGGGCTTCGAGGTGAACGTCATACGCCGCGTCCGCCTCGCCGCCGGGAGACGCGCGGAGGTAGGGCAACGGCGCCGGGTCGGTCTGCGCCAGGGCCGCGACGCGGAACGGCTCCAGGGCATCGAGGGTGACGACCCAGGGCGAGAGCGTCGTGAGGAAGTTCTTCGCCAGGAACGGCCCGAGCGGCTGGTATTCCCACGCCTGAACGTCCCGCGCGCTCCAGTCGTTGACCAGCACCAGCCCGAAAACGTGCGCCGGCGCGCGGTCCACGGTGACGGGTTCGCCCAGGGCGTTGCCGGGGCCGACCAGGAAGCCGACCTCCAACTCGTAGTCCAGCGAGCGTGTCGGGCCAAACACGGGCGCCTCGGCGTCCGGCGGTTTGGTTTGCCCGCGGGGCCGGCGCACGTCCGTGCCGGAAACCCGCAGCGAGGAGGCGCGGCCGTGGTAGGCCACGGGCAGGTGCAACCAGTTCGGCATCAGGGCGTTTTCCGCGCCCCGGAGCATCGTGCCGACATTGCGGGCATGGTCGAGCGAGGAGTAAAAATCCGTGTAGTCGCCGACGTGCGCGGGCAGGTGCATTCGCACGTCCGATTGCGGGATCAGGAGACGGGCGCGGCGGGCCGGGTCGTCGCGGAGGACGGGTGTTTCCGCGTCGAGCAGACGGCTGACGACGGCCCGCACCCCGCGCCACGCCGGCCGGCCCAAGGCGAGAAACGGGTTCAGGGCGTCGTGGTGAAACACGCCGCTGCCGCCCGTGCCCGGCACGTCGTGGAACGCGCCCTCCGCCTCCAGCGCGGCAAGGTCGAGCACCTGGTCGCCGATGGCCACGCCGACGCGGGGGGAACGGTTGCCGTTCTGGCGCTCGAACACCCCGAACGGTAGGTTCTGGATCGGAAAATGCCCGTCGGAGGCAACGGCGATAAACGAGCGGCGGCGCGGGTCGTGGGTGAAATCCATGAAGGGCTGAACCGGACCGGCAGGCGAGCGCGGATTTTGTCCGCAGATCACGCAGATTTTTCAGGGGGGTTTGGAGTGGCGGCAACGGTCGCCGTCTGCCTTTCTCCACCCAAAAGATCAATCTGCGTGATCTGCGGACAAAATCCGCGTGGCAAACGGCCGCTGCGGAGTTCCGCTAGATGCCGTCGCCCTCCAGCCAGGAGTTCTGGTATTCCGGTTTCTCGAACTCGAGCGCCCCGGTGGCGATTTGCAGCGGGTGAAACGTGTCAACCATCACCGCCAATTC
>CAXTFX010000161.1:0-394 GCA_964243185.1 uncultured Chthoniobacterales bacterium | reverse complement strand
TTCGCGCCGATGCTGGCCTCCGTCGCCCCGGGTTGCGGGCCGTGGGGAAGACCCGACGGATGAAGCGTGATGTCATACTTCTCAATGCCCTTGCGCGACATGAAGTTGCCGTCGCAATAATAGATCACCTCGTCCGAGTTGACGTTGGAGTGGTTATACGGCGCGGGGATGCCTTGCGGGTGGTAATCGAACAGCCGCGGGACGAACGAGCAGACCACGAAGCCGTCCGCCTGAAAGGTCTGGTGAACGGGCGGCGGCTGGTGGACGCGGCCGGTGATCGGCTCGAAATCGTGGATGCTCAACGCCCACGGGTAGAGGTAGCCGTCCCACCCGACGACATCGAGCGGGTGGTGGTCCAGGACGTGCCGCGTCAGGGTGTCGCGCGCCTTCACGC
>CAXTFX010000160.1:2285-8875 GCA_964243185.1 uncultured Chthoniobacterales bacterium | reverse complement strand
CGCCCGCTCTACCTGCTCTTCATCCGCGAGCAGATCGTCATCACCTCCGAGGACACCCGCCGCAAGTGGCAGCAGGACGACGAGGCGCGCGCCATCTTCCTGCACGCCCGGGAGAAGGCCGGCGCGGACGTGACCATCCTGCCCTGTTACGCCGTCAGCGACTCCGCGGCCGACACCATCGTGGACATCGCCGCGACCGTGGGCGCCTCCCGCCTCCTGCTCGGCGCCCCGCAACGCAGCGGCATCGTCAACCTGCTCCGGGGAAACATCATCCGGCAGGTGGCCGACCTGCTGCCGGAGGACATCCACCTGCTGGTGTATGCGTGACCCGACGCCGTCGGGAAATCCGAAATCCGGAGCACGAAATCCGAAAGAATCAGAGGGAACGATTGGAAGGGGGAAAAACGGGCAACTCCGGCTTTCCAGATTTTGGGGATTTCGAGGCTTCTCCGCCTTTGTTTGGAATTTGGTGCTCGGGATTTGAGATTTCCGCCGCAGGCGGTTTTATGACTTGGAGATCGCACGTCCTCGCCAACGGCGCCCTCGCGCTGACGTTGACCAACCGGCCGCTGGTAGCCGTCGGGGCGATGCTGACCGCGGCGGTTCCCGACCAGGTGGAGCGGTGGCTGCCCTTCGCCAAGCACCGCGGCCTGAGCCACTGGCTGCTGCTCTGGGCCGCCGGGCTGGCCGTCGTCCTGGCCGCCACGCACGCGGCGGCGCCGATCCTCGGCCACGCCCTGCCGCGGCCCGGGGAACAACTCGCCCGTGACGCCCTCCTCGGGCTGGCCCTCGGGCCGCTGCTCCACGTCGTCATGGATGGCTGCTCGCGCCACGGCGTGCCCCTGGGGCCGTTCGTGCCGTTGAAGCTGCGGCTCGCGCTCTACCGCACGGCGGAAACCCGGCGGGTGTCGTTTGATCTCAGCGAGGCCGTCTTCCTCGCCGCCCTGCTCGCCCTCTGCGGGGTAGCCTGGCGAACGGCGTGGATGCGGTAAACGTCCAGGGAGGATGGCGTCGGAAGTTGCCATCCACCCGGACGTTTACCGTTGACACCCTTATCCCCGGCGTGTAGAAACCCGGCCACCCTCTTTCCCGTTTTTCGTCCGTCTGCTGCCATGCCCACCCAAGAAGTCATCCTCACCGAGAACATCCGCGGCCTGGGCGCCGAGGCGGACATCGTCAAGGTCAAGCGCGGCTACGCCCGCAATTTCCTCCTGCCCCGCGGCAAGGCCTACGAGGTCAACCCCGCGGCCCAGCGCCGGATGAGCGAGCTGAAGGCCAAACGCGCCGAGCGCGAGGGCAAAGAGCGCAACGAGGCCGAGGAGATCGCCCGCCGCATCAACAAGCTGCGCCTGACGCTCATCCTGGAAACCGGCGCGCAGGGCAAGGCCTTCGGTTCCATCACCCAGAAGGACATCGAGGACGCCCTGAAAAAGGAACTCCCCGGCGTCGAGCTGGAGCGTCACGCCGTCGAGTTGGAGCGCCCGATCAAGACCACCGGCGAGCAGGAGCTCTCCGTCCGCCTGCACCCGGAAGTCACCGCGACCCTCAAGGTCCTGGTGAGACCCAGCGTCGAGCCGGAGCCCGCCCCCGCCCCCGAGGCAGGCGACGCTAAGAAGAGCGTGAAGGCCGGTTACAAAGGCAAGCCGAAGCCCGGCGCGCCGGAAACCCCGGCCAGTTAAAGAAGCCACCCGATGCCGCCCAACTTTTCAGTTTCCGCCAGCGGCGGCACTGAAAAACCCCGCAAGGTCAACGGGGCGGCCCACGGTAGGAAACCCAGCGGGGGCGGGGGTTTATCCCCCGGTCATTCACCGGATATTCACCGGACCCTGCCGCACAGCCTGGAAGCCGAGAAGGGCCTCCTGAGCTCGATGCTGCTGGCCCCCACGGAGGTCATCGGCAACTGCGTCGAACAACTCGACGCCACGTTCTTCTACCTCCCCGCGCACCAGACGGTGTTCCAACTGCTGGTGGACCGCTGGACGGCCAACCAGCCGGCGGACGTCATCACGCTCACGCAGGCGTTGCGCGACCACGGCCAGCTCGACGCCGTCGGCGGCCCTGCATTCGTCACGGAGCTGTTCACCTACGTGCCCACGGCGGCCAACGCCTCTTACTACCTGGACATCGTCCGGGAGAAGAACGTCCTGCGGCGCATCATCACCGTTTGCACGGAGTCCGCCGCCCGTTCTTACGAGGAGACCGGGGACGCCAGCGAGTTGCTGGACGCCGTCGAAGCCCGCGTGTTGGAGATTGGCCAGGCGCGCAACACCAAGAAAATTCCGTTGATGAAAGACCAAGTTATGGCCGCCATCGAATCCATCGAAAAGATCTACGAGAACCGCGGCGCCATCTCCGGTCTGGCTACGGGTTTCACAGAGTTGGACCGCATGACCAGCGGTCTGCACGGCGCGGAGATGATCGTCATCGCCGCCCGTCCCAGCATGGGTAAAACGGCCCTGGCGATGAACATCGCCGAGCACGCCGCCCTCGTCGGCAAGCACCCGGTGGCCGTGTTCTCGCTGGAAATGTCCTCCCAGCAACTCGTCCAGCGCCTCCTGTGCTCCCGCGCTCGGGTGAATTTGCAGAAGGTCCGCGACGGCTTCCTATCCGAGCGGGATTTCCCGAACCTGACCACCGCTGCATCCAAGCTTGCGGAGAGCCAGATCTTCATTGACGACACCGCCGCCTTGTCCATCCTGGAACTTCGCGCCAAGGCCCGGCGCTTGCACCAGATGTATGGCATCAAGCTGATCGTCATTGATTACCTCCAGCTCCTGCGCTCCCCGTCCAAGCGTGGGCAGGAGAACCGGCAGATCGAGATCGCGGAAATCTCCTCCGGCGTGAAGGGCCTGGCCAAGGAGCTGAACATCCCCATCGTCGTCCTGGCCCAGCTCAACCGGAACCCGGAATCCCGGAGCGGCGACTCCAAGGGCCGCCCGCGCTTGAGCGACCTGCGCGAGAGCGGCTCCATCGAGCAGGACGCCGACGTCGTCGGCCTGCTGGTGCGCGAGGAATACTACGCCGACAGCGACGAGGAGAAGGAGGAGAGCAAGGGCAAGGCGACGCTCATCATCGCCAAGCAGCGCAACGGGCCGACGGGCGACGTGCCGCTGACCTTCCTCAAGGAATACACCCGCTTCGAGGACCGGGCCGAGGAGCCGGCCGGCGCGCGGGGGTAACGGGGGTTGCGAAGGCTTGGCAAGTAGAGGGGGAAGCGATAGGCTGACGGCGCGGTCCCGCCTAACCCCGTCATGGCTGCCACCACCCTGCGACCTGCCCGCGCACCCTTCCCGGCAACTCGTTTCAGCGTCGAGGAATACCACCGTTGGGGCGAGGCCGACCGGAGCGACCGGCGCACCGAACTCATCCGCGGCTTCATCGTTGAGCGAGTGCCTCCTTCTCCCCCTCACGTCTTTTACGTCCGCCGCCTGAGCCGGACGGCGGAGGCCGCGGTTGGCCCCGGCCTGCTCGTTCGCAAAGAGGAGTCCCTGACCCTGGTGGACTCCGAGCCGATGCCGGACCTCGCGGTGGTGGAGGGTGAAGAAACAGATTTCTTTCACGTCCATCCCGCAACCGCCCTGCTCGCGGTGGAGGTCTGCATCAGCGGCCAGCAACGCGACCGGCAAAAGCTCGAACTCTACGCCGAGGCGGACATCCCCGAGTATTGGATCATCTTCCCCGAGGAGCAGCGGATCAACGTCCACACCGCCCCCCGCGACGGCCGTCACACGCACGTCAAAACCTTTGGCGCGGGGGAGACCGTCGTTTGCGGAACCGTGCCCGGCTTGCGGGTCGTCGTGGACGAGTTCCTCCGCGTCTGAGCCGTCGTCCCCGTGAAGCCGGTCAACCGCCGCTCCCGTTCCCGGGAGGACCACGCCGCGGCCGTCGCCGCCGTGCGCGCCGTGCGCGCCGTGTATGCCGACCTCGCCACCCGACCCGCGACCCGGGGTTGCGTCGGCCGTTCCGAATGCTGCCGCTTCCGGCTCACCGGCCGGCTGCCATTCCTTACCCGCGGCGAGGCCCTCGTCGCCGCGCGGGCTTGGCGGGCGACGGGGCGGACATCGCTGCCGGACGCCCCGCCCGCACCCGACGGCGCCTGCCCGCTGCTCGACCCGGCCACCGCGCGCTGCCGCATCTACGCGGACCGGCCCTTCGCCTGCCGCACGCACTTTTGCCGGGAGGCCGGCGGCACCATCCCGCGCACCGACGTGCTCGACCTCATCCGCCGGCTGGAGACCATTGACGGGCAGCTCGACGGCGACCGCGTTCCCCGTCCTCTACCGACCGCGGTGGCGGCGGAGTTAGGGCGCTGAACCGCCGCGTGCGAGTGGGGAGCGCGTAGCGCCGCGGCGAACCGATCAGGGGTGGGCGGTGGGCGGTGACGGCCGGGTCGAAAAATTTTCTGGACGGCTTTTCCAAGGTCGCGGTATGACCCCGAATCATCCCGCCGATGAAGCCCTTCCCGATCCCCCTCCTGCCGCCGGTAGTTCGGCTCCTCGTCTGCACCCTCCTGGCAACGGGTCTCACGGCGTGTTTGACCCTCAACGGAGACGCGGCCGATCCCCCCGCGCCCGGCGGCTGGGGCAAATACCAGGGGCCGATCCGCGCGGAGTGGGAGCCCGGCCGGAAGATGCGTTTGTTGGAGGATACCCATTACTTCGGACCCGAGGGTCGGGACTGGTTCGCGCCGAAGGGCTGGGAGATTGACGGCGCCTCGATCCCGCAGGCGTTCTGGTGCTCGGTGGGCGGCCCGTTCGAGGGCGCGTATCGGGACGCCTCGGTGTTTCACGACGTGGCGTGCGACCGACGCACGGCCCGGTGGCAGGATGTCCACTACATGTTTTACACGGCGATGCGTTGCAGCGGCGTGTCGGAGGTCAGGGCAAAGGTGATGTATGCCGCCGTGTATCGGTTCGGCCCCCGTTGGGACGAACCCGCCGCGGCGGTCTTCCCGCAGGTGTTCGGGATGCGTGAGCGGGGACCGCGCCGGTTTTCGCACCCGGCGGCGCCGCGGCGTCAGCCCACGGAGGCGGAAGCTCGCGAGATCGAAGCGTTCGTGCGGGAGAAGAATCCAAGCCTGCAACAGATCGAGCAAACCCAGGCGCTCCCCGGCACGCCGGGGGCCTCGCCGACACGCCGCTAAGGGCAATACCGCGCCAGCGTTTCCAGCACGCCCAGGCTGCACGGGCCGGCCGCGACGTGGCCGCTGGCGGCGCGGACCGTCGCCTTGACCTCGTCAATGGCGTTGCCGGGACAGGCGACGTGGCGGGCGTGAACGCCGGTGAGCATGGGCAGGTCGTTGTGGTGGTCGCCCACGGCCAGGATCGCCTCGGGGCCGATGTCCAGCAGGCGGCCGAGCTCCCCCAGGGCGACGCCCTTGTCGTAGTCGGCGTGGCAGAAGCGCAGGTAAATCTTGTTGCGCTGGTGGCTCAACTTCGGGCAGCGGGCGCGCAAGCCGTCGAGGTAGGTGACGATGCGCTCCATTTCCTCCTCGTCCGCGGCGACGAGGCCGGCGGGCTGGCGTTCGGCTTCGGCGGTGGGCGTCGGTTCCCAGAGGGCATGGGCGCCCGTTTCCCGGCGCAGAAAGTCGAGCACCTCGTCAATGATGCCGCGCGCGCCGTCGAACAGCTCGGCGTGGGCCTGTTCGCAACGACGGTTCCAGTCGCCGAAGTCCTCCCAATCCGTCCCGTCGCGGCCGGTGCCGGGGAAGGCGGCGGGGCGCAGAACCTCCCGCTCGCTGGTCAGGGCGAAATCCGGCCGGCGGGGGAAGCCGAACTCACGCAGCCCGTGGTCGAGCATCCGCGGGGAGCGGCCGGTGTTGACCGCCCAGACGAGGCCCTTGGCGCGCAGGGCCTCCAGCCGTTCCAGGAAGGCGGGGGCGACGGGCGAGGGCTCTAGGTGGTCCACCAGGGTGCTGTCGAAATCGGTGCTCAGGAGATGGATCATGGGAACCGGCTACGCCGGTAAATTGCAAATCCCAAGCACCAAATTTCAAAGCTCGGGAGAAAAGTTTAGAAACCCGAGACGTCAGAAAAAGGGTAAACCTCCTTTTCCTGACTTTTCCCATTTCGAGAAATTCGTGCTGATTCTTTGGAATTTGGTGCTTGGAATTTGGAATTTACCGGCGTAGCCGGTTCCCATGAAATCCGCCCTTGAACTCGCGATGGAGCGCCTGGAAAAGCAGGCCCCCACGGCCCGGTTGACCGATGAGCAGAAGGCTGCGTTGGCCGAGATCGACGACGCCTACCGCGCCAAGATCGCCGAGCGCGAGGTGTTCCTCACGACCCAGATCGAAGGCGCCCGCGCCAAGGGCGACCGCGAGGGTGTGGAGGAGATCCAGACCCAGCTCGCCCGCGAGCGGCGCCGGCTGGAGGAGGAGCGCGAGGAGAAAAAGGCCAAGGCGCGGGGGGAATAAAAAACCGCCCCTCCCAGGGGGACGGCGCGGTCCCCCTGGGAGGGGCCGTGCTCATGAAAATTTCCTGCCCCTCATGGGCGCTGCCTTCTCTTGGTTGGTTGATGGCTTCGTCCTTCCCGTTCTTCTTGAACCCCGTCCGCGCCGACGAGCCTCCCGACCGCGTCGCGGCGGCCCG
>CAXTFX010000160.1:0-2185 GCA_964243185.1 uncultured Chthoniobacterales bacterium | reverse complement strand
TCTTCTTGAACCCCGTCCGCGCCGACGAGCCTCCCGACCGCGTCGCGGCGGCCCGGGTCAACGTCGGCGAACGGCTGCGCGGGCGCTTCGCGGCCGTGGGGCTCACCTACCCGCCCGAGGCCGTTTTCCTGCGCGCCTTCAAGCACGAGAACCGGCTGGAACTCTGGGCGCGCGGGGCCGCGGCGAGGGACCCGGCGTTCCGGCTCGTCTGCGCCTACCCCATCCTCGCCGCCAGCGGTGGACCGGGGCCAAAGCGCCGGGAGGGCGACGCGCAGGTGCCCGAGGGCTTCTACACGGTGGCGGTGTTCAACCCCCGTTCCCGTTACCACCTTTCCCTCGGCCTGGACTACCCCAACGCCAGCGACCTCCAGCGCACCACGAACCCGGCCGCGCCGGGCAGCGAGATTTACCTCCACGGCAAGGCCCTGAGCCTTGGCTGCCTGGCGATGGGCGACCCGGCCATCGAGGAAATCTACCTCGCCGCCGCCGACAGCCGCGCCCGGCCGGTGCCCATGCACATTTTCCCCGCCCGGATGGACCCCGCCGGCTGGCGGGACACCCTCACGCCCGCGGCCGACGGGAACCCGGACCTCGCCAGCTTCTGGCGGAAGGAGTTACAGCCGGGGTTCGATGCCTTCGAGCGCACCAAGGTGCCGCCGGCCGTGCGGGTCGAAGCCGGCGGAGCGTATGCGGTGGAGTAGCCTCGGAGGGACGCCCTCCGGGTCGTCCGCGGTCCTTCGCTTTTGGCCTCCCTTCCGCAAACGGCAGACGACCCGGAGGTCGTCCCCCCGGGAATAAACGCGCCCGCCGCCCGCCGCCCGCGCGTTTTCATCGCGTCCGCTCTTTCCTTCCCCCATGCGCTGGTCCTTCCCCGTTGCCCGCATCGCCGGCATTGCCGTCCGCATTCACGCCACGTTCCTGCTCCTGCTAGCGTTTTACGGCTTCCTTTTCTTCAACAAGGGCGGCACCCCCGCGGCCGTCGCCGGCATCGGCATGGTGCTGGTCGTCTTCCTCTGCGTCCTCCTGCACGAGTTCGGCCACGCCTTCGCCGCCCGGCACTACGGCATCCCGACGCGCGACATCACGCTGTTGCCCATCGGCGGTGTCGCCCGGCTGGAGCGGATGCCGGAGGAGCCGGCGCAGGAGATCGTCGTCGCCCTCGCCGGACCGGCCGTGAACCTGGCCATCGTCCTCGGCCTCTCCGTCGGCACCGGGCTCCAGGCGGCGTTCCAGATGCCCTCGACGGACGACGCCGGCGACCTCGGCTTCCTGGGGGAGATCATGCGCGTCAACAAGTTCCTCCTGTTGTTCAACCTCATCCCCGCCTTCCCGATGGACGGCGGCCGGGTGCTGCGCGCCCTGCTGGCCACGCGCATGGGTTACGCCCGCGCCACGGGCATCGCCGCCAACGTCGGGCAGGTCATCGCCATCGGCTTCGGCCTCGCCGGGCTGGGGGTGCTAGGCCGGCTGGGCATCCACGGCTTCGGCCAGAACCCCATGCTCGTGTTCATCGCCTTTTTCATCTTCATGGCCGGCTCGCAGGAGGCCACGGCCGTCCGCATGAAGGAACTCACCCGCGACGTGCGGCTCCAGGAGGCCCTCATCACCGACTTCAAGGCGCTGCCCGTGAACGCCACCCTCGGCGACGCCGTCGAGCTGCTCCTGCACGGCTCCCAGCAGGACTTCCCCGTCGTGGATGACACCGGCCGGGCCGTCGGCGTGCTCACCCGCGCCGACCTCATCACGGCGCTCGGCAAGGGCGGCCCCGGCACCCCGGCGGCCACGGTCATGCGCCGCGACGTGCCGGCCGTCAGCGTCCACGCGCCCTTTGAAACGGCCTTCCGCGAGATGCAGGCGGCGAATTGCCCCGCGCTCCCCGTCGTGGACCGCGCCGGCCGGCTCGTCGGGCTCATCACCCCGGAGAACGTCGGGGAGCTGATGATGGTCCATTCCGTCCTCGGCCGCGGCGCTCGGCCGGCCTGGCGGACGGCGTGAGGGCGGGCTGCCCCCCCTCTTCAGCGTCCGGCCAACCGCTGCCGCGCCTCCTCCCGGTCTGCCGGCAGCGCGTCCGGCGCGGCCAGCAACCGGCGCCAGACGGCCGCCGCCCCGGCCGAGTCACCCCGAGCGGCGCATTCCCCGGCCGCGGCGCGCGCCAGGGCGCCGTCCGCTGGCTCCAGGGCGGACG
>CAXTFX010000159.1:0-8878 GCA_964243185.1 uncultured Chthoniobacterales bacterium | reverse complement strand
CCCGGGACGTGGGCGGCGGTGGTGGTGCTGGCGGGGCTGGCGCTGTTCTACGTCGCCCTCAGCGGGGGGCCGGCGCTCTTCGAGCAACTGGAGGGGCAATACGCCGGGGCCGCCCGCGAGATGCTCCAGCCGCCGGGGCAATACGCGCCGACGACCGTGAACCGGCTCTGGCGCGGGCACGGGCTGGTGCCGACCAACGATGGGGTGCCCCGGCTCCAGAAGCCGCCGCTGGTCTATTGGTTGCAAATGGCGTCCATGCGGCTCTTCGGGGTGCGCGAGTTCGCCGTGCGCCTGCCCAACGCCCTGGCCGCGGGGGCGTGGTTCACGGGGGTTTACCTGCTGGGGCGGCGCCTGGGCGGGCCGCGGCTCGGGCTCACGGCGGCGGCGATGCTGGGGACGATGGCGGGGGCGTTCATCTTCGGCCACCTCGTCATGCCGGAGGTGTTCCTGGCGGCGACGGTGACGGGGACGTTCGCGTGCTTCGCGGGCGCGCTGGCGGGCCGGCCGGAGCACGCCGGGCGCTGGATGCTCGGGGCGTGGGTCGGCATGGCGCTGGGTTGCCTGTGCAAGGGGTTGCACGGGGCGGCCTACCCGCTGGCGGTCGCGGCGCTGGCGGCGTGGCGCTGGCCGGGCTCGCGGCCGACGTGGCGGGCGCTGGGCCGGCCGGCGGGCTGGGGAACGTTCCTGGCGCTGCTCCTGCCGTGGTATGCGGTGATGGAAGGGCGCTTCCCGGGTTTCCTGTTCGACCAGTTCGTCAACGAGCAGATCGGCCACGTTTTCAACCGCCGCTGGCCGCCGGACAGTCGCCGGGTGTTCTTCCCCGCGTTCTGGGCTCAACACGGGATTTACTTCCTGCCGTGGGCGCTGTTCCTCCCCGCCGCGGCGCTGGCCTGGCGACAACGCCGCCGCCTGGCAAACGAGGGCGGGGACGGCCGCCGGGCGGCGCTCCAGGCGTTGCCGGGACTCTGGGCCGGGGTGACGGCCGCCAGCGTCGTGTTCTCCAGCTTGCAGGATTATTACACCCTGACGGCGTGGGGCGCCGTGGCCCTCTGGCTGGCCCGTCCGTGGGCAGGCGCGTCGGAGGAACCCGTCGTTCCCCTGCCCCGGGGCGTGCTCGCCGGGCCGGGCTGGACCCTGGCCGGGTTGGGCCTGCTGTCGCTCGGGGCGGGGATGTTCGTCCAGACGCGGCTCCACCTGGACGCGAACCCCGGCCCCGGCGGGCCGCGCGTCCCCATCGGCGAGCGGGACACCATCCTACGCACGGTCCGCGACTTCCCGGTCGAGCACTGGCGGGCGCTGCTCCCGGCTCTGTGGGCGACGGGGGGTGCGTTGCTCATCGGCGGCGTCGTGGCGGCGCGGCTGGCGGGGCAGGGCCGGCGCGGGGCGGCGGTGGGCGTGGTGGCCGTAGCCATGCTCCCCGTCCTCGCCGGGGCCGGCCGGGGGATGGGCGTGGTGGAGGACGAGCTTTCCCTGAAGCGGGTGGCCCAGACCATCAACGCCCGCACGGCCGGGGACGGCGGCGCGGCGACGGTCGTTTGCCAGGGTTTCCCGGCGGACAACCCGAGCCTGTTCTTCTACCTCGACCGGGAGGTGCTCTGGCTGGACGCCCGCTACGAGCAGGAGTTCGCCCCGCGGGTCCTGGGCATCGGCCGGGAGCTGTTCCTGGGGCGCGGGGAGTTCATCTGGCGATGGTTCGACCCGGCCGGCCCGCCGGTGTTCCTCATCTGCGAGGAGGGGGAGCTGCCCCGTTGGCGGGAAACGTTGCGGCTGACCGCCGCGCAGGCCGAGCCCATCGCGCGCAGCGGGACGCGGGTGGCGCTGGTCAATCGGCCGACGGGGTCGTCGGCGGCACGTTGACGGACGCAGCCACGTCCTTGGCCAACAGGTCCTCGCGCGGCGGGCTGAAGGTCTCGATCAACAGCGCGCCCTCGGCCAGGGCCGTGGCCCCGTGGGGCAGGTCGCCGGGAATGGGCAGGGTGTCGCCCGCGGCCAGCTCCACGGACCGCGCCGGATGCTCCGCGCCCGCCGCGGCGAGGTCAAAGCGGATGCGCCCGCGCAGGACGTGGGAAATCTGCTCGTGGGGGTGGCGGTGCTCGGGGACGGCCGCGCCGGGGGTGAACTCCACGAACATCTGCATCAGCCGCTCGCCGGCGGCCAGCGTGCGGCGGCGGACGCCGGGAACCATGTCGATCCAGTTTTCTGCGGGGGTGGGCATAAGGGGAAATGACGAATGACCAATGACGAATGCCAGAGGGCTGGACCAATGACGTAAACCGGGGTGAGCGCGGCCGGGCGTTCTTCTCCGTATTGATGAGTCGTCCGCCGGCCCCGCCGGTTTTCAGCGTTCGTCATTGGTCATTCGTCATTTCCCCTTATGCCCAACGTTTCCCCCGTCCACGCCGACGCCGCGCCCAAGGCCATCGGCCCGTATTCCCAGGCCCTCATCGTCGCCGCTCCCGGCCGGCTGGTGTTCTGCTCGGGGCAGACGCCGCTTGACCCCGCGACCGGCGAGCTCGTCGCGGGTGGCGTCACGGAGCAGACGCAGCAGGTGTTCAAGAACGTCCGGGCCGTCCTCACCGCGGCGGGCGCGGGGTTGGGCCACGTGGTGAAAACCACCGTGTTCCTGCGCACGATGGCCGACTTCGCGGCGATGAACGCCGTCTATGCCGGCCACTTCGGCGCCAACCCGCCCGCCCGCTCGACGGTGGCCGTCGCCGGGTTGCCGAAGGATTGCCTCGTGGAGATCGAGTGTCTGGCGGTGCTGGATTGACCTGGCGATCCTCCATGAACCCCTTCGCCAACGCCCTTGTCACCCAATACCAGACGCCGCTGCCGGACACGCACGACCTCGCGGCCGTGCGCCGGCGCGTCGGGGAGATCGCCCCGGAATTTGACCGGATGCGCGGGTTCCACTTCAAGCTTTACGGCCTCAACGCCGCCGGCGCGGACGACGCGGCGCCGGGGGCGTGCGCGGAGTATTCCTCGCTCTACCTCTGGCACGGGCCGGCCGGGGCGAACGAGTTCTTCACCGGGGGGCGCTTCGACGGCTACGCCCGGGCGTTCGGGCGGCCGGCGGTGCGGACGTGGTTCGTCCACGACGTTTCCACGGCAGACTTCGCGGCGCTGGCGGGGGCGACCCACTTCCGGCGCCGGCTGTTACCCCTGCCGCGGCAGGTCCCCGTCGGGGCAACCCTGGACGGCTGGGGCGCGCGGCTGCGGCGCCCGGGCGCCCTGGTGCAGGTGACGGGGTTCGACCCGGCAAACTGGGAGATGCTTGACCTGACCGTCTGGGCGGAGCGGCCGCCGCACGCGGACGGCGGGCACGTCTATGCACTGGCCCACGTCTCGGTGCCCCCGGCGGACGCGGACGTTTCCCCGGCCTGAACGGCGGCCGGCGGTTCCCTCAGGCCGTGTTCCCGCCCGGAGCGCCGGGCCAACTCCCCTGCCCGGGACCCGACGGCGACGAGCCGCCCGGTGCGCGGGCGGGGGGTGCGGGCGATCCCGCCGGTGGCGAGCCAACTCCAGGAGGGAGAAGACGTAAAGGCAGGGAGATGAGGGTTGAAGGCGGCGGGCAGAGGGGCCGGAAGAAAGGCCCGCCGCGAAGATTCTGCTTTCAACCTTCAACCTTCATCCTTCATCCTTCTGCCCTCATGAAAGCCCTCCTCCTCACCAACGAATACCCGCCGCACACCTACGGCGGCGCCGGCGTGCACGTTGACTACCTCTCCCGCGAGCTGGCCCGGCTCATGGACGTGGAGGTCCGCTCCTTCCACGCCCAGGACGATACCCTCGCCGACGGTAAGCTGCGCGTGCGCGGGTTCCCGGTGGACACGGCAAACTACGGGTGCCCGAAGCCCCTGCGCTCGGTCTTCGGCGCCGCGCAACGAGCCGTGGACTGGAACACGGCCGGGTTGGACGGGATGGACGTGGTCCACTGCCACACCTGGTATGCCCAGCTCGGCGGCATCATGGCCAAGCTCAACTACGGCGTGCCCCTGGTCATCACCGTCCATTCCCTCGAACCCCTGCGGCCGTGGAAGCGCGAGCAGCTCGGCGGCGGCTACGACTGGTCCTCGTGGGTGGAGCGCACGGCCCTGGAGATGGCCGACGCCGTGGTGGCCGTTTCCAAGGAAACGAAGGCGGACGTGCTGCGCTTGTTCAACGTGGCCGAGGGCCGCGTGCCCATCATCTACAACGGCATTGACCCGGAGGAATACGCCCCCGCCCGCGGCGAGGGCGCGGCGGCGGACGCCGTGCTGCGCGAGTTCGGCATTGACCCGGCGCGGCCCTTCGTGCTGTTCGTCGGCCGCATCGCGCGGCAGAAGGGGATCGTTCACCTCGTCAACGCCATCCGGTATTTCGCGCCCGGCTTCCAGACCGTGCTCTGCGCCGGCGCGCCGGACACCCCGGAGATCGCCGCGGAGATGAAGGCGGCCGTGGACGCCGCGCGGGCGGCGCACAGCGGCGAGGGGGAAATCCTGTGGATCGAGCAGATGCTCGACAAGGCCAAGGTCATGGCGCTCTACGCCCGGGCCGGGGTGTTCGTGTGCCCTTCGATCTACGAGCCCTTCGGCATCATCAACCTGGAGGCGATGGCCTGCGGCACGGGGGTGGTCGCCAGCGCCGTCGGCGGCATCAAGGAGGTCGTCGTGGACGGGGAAACGGGCTTCCTCGTGCCGTTGGAGCAGATGGCCGAGAGCCCCTTCGAGCCGCGGGACCCGGATAAGTTCGCCCGCGACCTCGCCGCGGCGGTGAACCGCGTCATGGCCGACGCCGGTCTGCGGGCGAAGTTCGGCGAGAACGGCCGGCGCCGGGCGGTGGAGCGGTTCAGTTGGCGGGCCATCGCGGAGCAGACGCGGGACCTGTATGCCGGGTTGGTGAAGCGTTAACCCCGCCTCCCGCCGCGGGCGGCCGGCCCCGGCGTCCCCCCCGATGAAACCCTTCCGCACCCTGGGTGAAACCCGCACGCCGGACGGGGCGCGCTTCTCCCTGCACGAGCACGACGGCGAGTTCTTCCTCAAGCTCAACGGCCGCCAGCTCATGGGCTCCAACGCCACGGTTTCCGAGGAGCGGCTGGCCGAGCTGGCGTGCGCCTTCCGGCCGGCCCGGCCCGCCCCCCGGGTGCTCATCGGCGGGCTGGGCCTGGGCTTCAGCCTGCGGCGGGTCCTCGCCCTGGTCGGCCCCGGGGCGACCGTGGAGGTCGCCGAACTGCTGCCGGCGGTGGTGGCCTGGAACCGCGAATTCCTGGGCGCCCTCAACGGCGCGCTGCTCGACGACCCGCGCGTGACGGTCTTCACCGGCGACGTCTTCGACCGCCTCCAACGGGCCGGGGCCGCCGGCCGTTACGACGCCATCCTCCTGGACGTGGACAACGGGCCCACCTCCCTGGTGCAGCCCCAGAACGCCCGCCTCTACGGTCGCCAGGGCTTGGCTGGGCTGCGCCGCGCGCTCACGGCCGGCGGCCGCGTCACCTTCTGGTCGGCCGAGGGCGAGGGGGCCTTCCAGGCGCGCCTGGCCCGGGCCGGCTTCCGGGTGGAGGCCGTCGCCGTCCCGGCCCACGCGCGCGCCCGGCGCTGCGCCCACCGCATCTACGTCGGCGAGAAGCCGGGGGGGGCCTGACCTGCGCTCACTTTCAATATCTGGGATAACTCCTCATGGGGCATTCCGGCCCTGGGGGACACCGGCCCGCCCGTTGGAGAGACGGGCCGAGGAAAATATCTCTGTGTTTCGAGAAAAGGTCGTTGCCTAAAAATTCACAATCCTGATAACACTGTGACCTCTTCCCCATGGTTCCCTCCCCCGTCACGAACCGGCCGGCCGACCTGGCGATACCGGCGCCGTCCGCCCCCTCCCACGACCGTCCTTCGTTCCTGACCCGACTAAAGGGTCAGCGCGAGCTGGGGGTGTTCAGCGCCCTGCTCGTGATGGTCATCATCCTGGCCATCGGCGTGCCCCAGTTCCACGACCCGGCGAACCTGGTCAACATCACGCGCAACTTCTCCTTCGTCGGCATCGTGTCTCTGGGGATGACGTTGGTGATTATCACCGGCGGCATTGATCTCTCCGTCGGCTCGGTGTGGGGCGTCACCGCGGTCATCACCGCCACGATGCTCGCCTCCGGCTGGTCGCTGCCGGTGGCGATCCCGGTGGGCCTGCTCTGCGCGGCCGTCGTAGGTTTGTTCAACGGCTTCTGCATCATCAAGTTAATGATGTCGCCCTTCGTGCCCACGCTGGCGACCCTGTCCATCGCGCGCAGCCTGGCGCTCATCATCACCCACGGCCGGCCCATCTCCGACTTCGGGCCGAGCACGGAAAACTTCCTCAAGATCGGCGGTGGCGACCTCTTCGGCATCCCCAACCCCGTCCTCATCTTCGCGGCGATGGGCCTCCTCTTCTGGGCCCTGCTCTCGGGCACCGTCTGGGGCCGGCACGTTTACGCCGTGGGCGGCAACGAGCGGGCGGCCAAGCTCACCGGCCTGAACGTCAACCGTTTGAAGCTGACCGTCTATGTGCTCTCCTCGGTTTGCGCCGGCATCGCCGGCATCGTGCAGGCCTCCTACCTTTCCAGCGTGACGGCCAGCCTGGCGACCGGGCAGGAGCTCTTCGTCATCGCCGCGGCGGTCATCGGCGGCACTAACCTCGCCGGCGGCGAGGGCTCCATCCCCGGGGTGGTCATCGGCGCCATCATCCTGGAGGTGTTACGCAACGGCCTGCTGCTCTTCGGGATTGATCCCTATTGGCAGGGAGTTTTCGTCGGCGCCGTGATCGTCCTGGCGGTGTCCATTGACTACCTACGCAAGCGGTTGCACCACGAGTAGCCCGTCGCTCCAACAAATTTAGGGGCGGATTCAACCCACCGTTCCCTTGGCCCGCAGAAGCAGACACGCACCCAACCCACACCTCCCCCCCATGAACACCCGCAAACTGATTCTCCTCACCGCCGGCACGCTGCTCGCGGTCGGCAGCTTCCTGCCCCAAACCATCCTGGCCGCCGACAAGAAGGTTTTCGCCCTGATCCCGAAGGGGATCAACGTGCCCTTCTACAACGACGTGGAAAAAGGCGGCAAGGAAGAGGCCGGCAAGCTCGGCGTGGAGTGCCTCTACACCGGCTCGCCCAACTCGGACGAAGCCGAGCAGGTGCAAATCCTGCGCGACCTCATCACCAAGGGCGTCAGCGGCATCGCCGTCGCCCCGGTCAACGGCGACGCCGTGGTCAGCGTGATCGCCGCCGCCCGCGCCAAGAACATCCCGGTCATCACCTTCGACTCCGACTCGCCCAAGTCCAAGCGCCAGGCCTACATCGGCACGGATAACACCGACGCGGGCCGCGAGGCGGGCAAGGCGTTCAAGGCCGTGCTGCCCAAGGGCAAGATCGCCATCATCACCGGCCACCTGGCCGCGGTGAACCACGGCGAGCGGGTCAAGGGCTTCCGCGAGGGCGCCGGCAGCGGTTACACGGAGATCCCCGGCTCGCCCTTCCCCTGCGAGGACGACGCGAGCAAGTGCTTGCAGATCACCCAGGACATCCTGACCCGTTACCCTGACCTGGACGGCATCTTCTACACGGGCGGCTGGGCGCTCTTCGGCGCGCCGGAGGCCTACGTCAAGGCCCTGGCCAAGAAGAGCGCGGACCTGAAGGCGGGCAAGTTCGCCGTGGTGTCCTTCGACTCGCTGCCGGCCGAGCTCAAGCTGGTCAAGCAGGGCTACTGCAACGCGCTCATCGGCCAGCGCCCGTTGCGGATGGGCAGCGACTCCATCGCGGCCCTCAAGGACCTGGCGGAGGGCAAGCCGGCCGCCGACAAGAACACCGGGGTGGACGTCATCACCGACAAGAACGTGGACACCTTCATGAAGTGATCCGCGGGGTGGACCGGTCCTGGTCGGTGCGAGCCGGCCGGGACCGGAACCCGCGTCCGGCGCTTCCACCCGCCCCACCCTCAGCCAACGGTCGAGCCACCATGATCGCCCCCGAATCCCCCCCCGCCGGCGGCGGTTCCGCTTCCCCGATCCTCTCCATCCGGGACGTCTCGAAGAGCTTTCCCGGCGTCAACGCCCTCAAGCACGTCACCTTTGACGTCGAGCGCGGTTCCATCCACGCCATGATGGGCGAGAACGGGGCGGGCAAGAGCACGCTGATGCAGATCGTCGCGGGGGCGCAGACCCCGACCAGCGGCGAAATCCTCTTCGAGGGCCAGCCGATCCACTTCCACAACCCCGCCGAGGCGCAGGCTCAGGGCATCGTCATCGTTTACCAGGAGCTGAACCTGGCGCCGAACCTCTCGGTGGCCGAGAACATCTTCCTGGGCTGCGAGCCGCGCGTCGGCGGGATGTTCGTCAACCGGGCCAAGCTGGCGCAGGACGCCCGGCGGGCGATGGCCGAGCTCGGCGTCGAGATGGACCCGGGCACCATCGTCAACACGTTGTCCGTGGCTCAACAACAACTCATCAAGATCGCCAAGAGCCTGGTGCGCCGACCCCGGCTGCTGATCCTGGACGAGCCGACCTCCAGCTTGTCCGAGGCGGACTCGGCCATCCTCTTCCGCGTGATCCGCCGGCTGCAAAGTCAGGGCGTCACCATGATGTATATCTCCCACCGGCTGCCCGAGGTCTTCGCCATGTGCGACACGGTCACCATCCTGCGCGACGGCAGCCACGTGAAAACCCTCCAGACCAAGAGCACGACCGACGAGGAGATCGTCAAGTTGATGGTTGGCCGCGACCTGCTGGCCTTCCAGCGGCACGAGCCGGCGCACGACACCCGGGAGACGGTGAAGGTCTCCTCCCTCAACCGGAAGGGCCGCTACCAGAACGTCAGCTTCTCCATCCGCAGCGGGGAGATCGTCGGCATGGCCGGGCTCATCGGCGCGGGGCGCAGCGA
>CAXTFX010000158.1:2278-8982 GCA_964243185.1 uncultured Chthoniobacterales bacterium | reverse complement strand
CGGGGCGAGGTCGCCGATGCGGAGCCGGCCGTGCCCGGCTGGACCATGCCCGTGGACGACCTGTTCGCCGCCGCCTGAGCCGCGCGCCCGGCACCGGAATCATGCCCGCCGTGCCCGTCTCCCTCGCTTCGTCGTCGCGTCGTCGCACCTCCCGCCGCGTGCTGTTCGGGGGCGCCGGGGCGTTGCTGCTCGGCTCGGTCGTGCTCGCGCTCGGACCCGGCGGGGGGTGGAAACGGTGGGAGCAGCGCCGGGCGGCGCGGCTGGTCGGGCAAGCCCGGGGGCTGTTCGACGCGGGTGACTTCCGGGGCGGCGGGCTGTCGGCCGCGCGCGCGCTGCAACTCGACCCGACTTCGGTGGACGCCTGCCGGCTGCTGGCCGACACCGCCGCCCGGCTCGGGCGACCCGACGAGGCCCTGGGCTGGGCGCGGCAGGCCGTGACCGTGCGCCCGGACATTCCCGGCGGGCAGCTCCAGGTGGCCAGCCTGGCGCTCCAGTTCGACCGGGTGCCCATCGCCGTCGCGGCGCTTGACGCCGTTTCGGGCTGGGCGCGCGACCTGCCGGGCTACCACGCGCTGCGCGGCGCGCTCGCCGTCCGCCAGGCCCGGCCGCAGGATGCCGCCGCCGAGTTCGCCGCCGCCCGGCGCGGGGACCCGGACAACGAGAGTTACCTGTTCAACGAGAAGAGCCTGCAACTCGCCAGCCGCGCGGGCGACCCCGACGCGCGCACCTCCCTGGCCCGACTGGCGGCGGACGGGCGCGACCGGCTCCTGCGCGCCTCCGCCCGCAAGGTGCTCCTGACCGACGACGTGACGACCAACAACGGCGCCGACCTGCGCGGGCGCGGCCGGGACCTGGAGGCCGACCCGACGGGAGGGCTGGACGAGTGGCTGCCCTACCTGGAATTCCTGCTCCGGGAGAAGGATTCGCGGACGGAAGCCGCTCTGGACCGGCTCCTGGGCAACGTGGCCGCCGCCCGGGACCCCGGCGCGGTCACCACCGTGCTGGGGTGGATGACGGACCACGGCCTGGCCCCGGCCGCCGCGCGCTGGGGGCGAACCCTGCCCGGGGCGTTGCGCGCGGACGTGCGGGGAGTGCGCCCGGCGGTCGCCGCCGCGTTGGCCGCGGCCCGCGACTGGGCCGGGTTGAAGGAGTTCTGCGGGGCCTCGGGCGAGAACTGGAAGGCCCGGGAGTTTCTCCGCCTCGGCTACCTCGCCCTCGCGCGCGGTAACCTGGGCGACGAGGGCGCCGTGGAGAGCGAGTGGAACGCCGCGCGCACCCTCGCCGAGCGCACCCCCGGCGATCCCCGCCTCCTCGCGGAAGTGCTGACGGGCCGGGGCCCCGCCTGGAACACGCGGCTCGACGCCCTGCTCTGGGGCATCGCCGACGGGGCGCCCGGCCCGGACACGGCCTGGGCGCTCGACACCCTTAACCGGCGCGGCCTCGCCGCCGGGGACAGCCGGGCGCTCCTGCGCGTGGCCGAGCGGGCGCTGGCGCTCAACCCCGCCGACCCGGCGGCGCGCAACAACCACGCCTCCCTGCGGCTCCTGCGGGGGGAGGAGGTGGAGGCCGCGGCGGAGGAGGCGCGCGTGCTCTACGAAACCCACCGCAACCATCCCGCCGCCGCGAGCACGTGGGCGCTCGCGTTGTGGCGGCGCGGTCAGGCGTCGGAAGCCGCCGCCGTGCTCCGCAAACTTGCCCCCGCCCAACTCCGCGAACCCGCCGTGGCCCTGGTCTTTGGCCTTGCCCTGGAGGCCGCCGGGGACCGGGAGGGGGCGGCGCCCCACCTCGCCCTCGCCCGGGCCTCCGCCGCCGCCCTGTTGCCGGAGGAGCGCGCCCTCCTGGGGGCGGCGTCGGGGACGCCCTGAAGACGATCCCAAGTTTGGGCATGGGGCCTGCTATCGAAGGGGACCGTTCATGTTCCATTTTCCCGACCTCTTTGCCCGCCACCCGGGGTGTTCGGCGCTCCTCGTCCTGGCGCTCGGGCTGGGTTTCGGAACCCCCGGGGCCCGGGCGGGGACCGTCACGTTTGTCCAGTTCCAGGAGGCAGACCAGCCCGACAATCTCAAAGCCAAGAGCAACGACACGTCAACAATTCTCCTTACCACCGGTCAGGTCACGTTCAACGTCCAGAACGGCACGAACCCGTTCGTGGACCTTCCGGGCGGCCAGGCGGCCACGATCTCCTCCGCGGCCGCCACGGTGCAAACGGTGACGAACCTCGGCCGCACGTTCTTCGCGGCCGACCCCGCGTCCGGCGTGGTCCTGAAGGGCGACGCCCTCCCGGCGCTCGGATTCCTGGTCGTGGTAGCCGGGTTGTGGGAACTGGGACGGCATCTCCGAAAAGGGTGGGTGTCCGTGGATCGCTGAGGGGGTGTTGGCACCAAAGTTGCGATCACAAGCGCGCATGATGTCCCCCGCGATGCTCCCTTCTCCCGGACCTGCGCCCGTCGCCCCGACGATGGGGAAGATACCCAAACCGTCCGCGGGCCGAGGCATCTTCTCCCCCGTTCACGCCGGGCACCGGGTCGTGGCCGCCGTCGCCCGCTGCCTCGGGGTTGCGGCGCTGGCGTGCCTGCTGACCCGGCCGCTCTTCCACGTTCCCCCGCCGACCGGCGAACCCAAACGGACCGGCGCGCCCGTGAGCGTCACGGCAGACATCTCGCGCCGCTTGTCCTCGGCCGGCACCGATCCCGCCGAGGTCTCGGAGGAGCGCGTGCTGTGGGCGGGGGTGGAATAGCGGGCGCCACCGCTCAGGGGGCGCCGAAGAGGCTTCTCAGGAGGTGCAGCGAAACCCAGAGGCCGGCACCGATGAAGAGCCCGGCGATGAGGAGCATCCCGCCCATCAGCCCGACGACGAAGAGCCAGTCCCACGCCGTCGAGCGCCGCGCCGCGACCCCGGGGGCGGCGTGGCGTCGGAACAGGTCGTAGTTGCGCTGGCTCGGGCGGAACCAGAAGGCGAACGCTCCGCCCACGAACGGGATGATGCCGATGAGACCGTTGAGCAAGACGTTGCCGGCCATGCGCGCGAGCACGATCTTGGGCAACCCCCGGCGGGCGCCCTCCAGGATGGTCAGGGACGAGATCAGCGTGGCCGCCGCGTCGCCGAATTCCCCGACGCCGGGCAGGAAGTCAAAGATGGCGTCCAGTCCGACCCGGCGCTTCACGCCCGGCACCTTGATCAGGTTGTCCAGGAACAGCGCGATGAGCCGCGGCAGCGTGTCGTGAAGCCCCCCCGGGGCGGTCCCCGGCCGGGCAGGATTTTCGCGGGGCAGCACCTCGACCTCCTGCGCGGGAATGAACGTAGGTTTGGCGGGCATCGCCGACCAAATCGCGTCTGGGCCGCGCTTCGCGCGGAGTGACGGGTGACGAAAGAAGAAACCAGGAAAAATCCCCGAGCCTCAAACCCGGAGTTCTCCCTCCTCCCTTGGTCGTTTCCCGTTCCTTCTGTTTCGTCCTTCGGGCTTCGTCATTCCGCGCGAAGCGCGGCCGCCAACCGGTCCAGGTTGAACACCCGGCGCTCGCCCGTGCGGACCTCGCGGAAGATGAACTCATACCAGCCCGGCATCCGCTCGACCCGCCAGCGGGCGCCGTCCAGCCGCCAGGGGGCGCGGGCCAGGATGCGGCGGATGACCCGTTCGTAAGCCGATCGGGGCAGGGCGCGGTGCTCGCGGCGGCCCAGGTCAACCTGCCGGCCCACGTCGTCATACGCCGGGGGGCGGTCGGCGAAGTCCAACCCGGAGCGGGCCTCCCCGGCGAACACCTCGCGCAGGTGCGCCCCCGTTTCCCGGTCGGCGAAGCGGCGCACGGCCGGGGCAAACGCGGCCGCCGTCGCCCGCGCCCACGCGCGCAGGCCCAGCCGGCGCCCGTCGGTCAGCGGCCAGAGCGCCGCGTGCGGGTCGGCGGTGAAGGGACTGGCGGGAAAATCCTCCGCGTGCGCCCGCCAGCCCTGCCGGGAGGAGTGCTTGCGCGGGGTGAACCCGGCCGGATACGGCACGCCGCGCGCGCGCAGGCCCGCCGGGGTCAGCGCCGTTTCCGGCCAGGCGGCCAGGGCGTGAATCACCCCCGCCAGGAACGCCAGGGCGGCGGTCATCAGCGCCGGGTCGGGCGTGAAGTCCAGCGTGATCTCCATCCGACCCGGCCGTGGGCGGGCGCCGATGGCCGTGCTCTGGCGGTTGGAGGCCAGCAGCGCCAGGGGCGCGAGCAGGACGCCCGGCAGCAGCCGCGCCGTCCGCCGCAGGCGGGTGGGCGTCGCGCCGTGCTGGGAAAAGTTGTAGTGCGCCGAAAACCCCTGGAGCCGCAGGGGCCGCGGCCCCGCGCCGGCCACCTCGTGGGCGTCCAGCGCCCGGCGGAGGTAGGCGACCTGTTCCCACAACGCCCGCACCGCGCGCCGGCAGCCCGCGGGGCCGTCCAGTTCCATCAACCCCGTGGCCACCTCGATCACCCCGGTGTCGAAATACAGCGCCCCGCCGCTGGGCAGGTGGCAGGAGCGGCCCTGCCGGGGAACCAGCCGCCCGGCGTCCCCGAGCGCGGCGACCAGGGCGCGGGGCGTGCCGAAGAGCTCCTCCGGCTTCCGCGGCGCGCCCGGCGCCTCCCCGACGAGCAGGTTGAACTCGGCCTCCAACCCGACGACCGGCTGGCGCGGCGCGGCGGCTTCGGCGGGCGGGCGGGAGGGCTTCCGTGGTCGGGGAACGGGGTTCAAAACGAGAATTTCAGGTGGCGGGCGTCCGACGGAACTCAACTGCCCACGCTTTCGTCGCACGTCATCGGCACCAGGTGGACGTAGCCCAGCTCCAGGTGCAGGTGGTCGTCCGTTTCCCCCGGACCGTGCCCATACGGCGCCACCCCGACGCCGGCCCCCAGGTCCCGGGCCAGCGCGGCGTGTTTCTCGATGGCGGCGCGGCCGTCGAGGAGGGTGTCCCCGACCCGGTAAACGTCCGCCGCGGCGGCCCAGCAGTGCGCGTCCGGCGGGGTCGAGCCCGCGTGCGCCGGGGAGCGGTAGCCGCCGTTCGCGGCCACGTGGACCGGCACCCCGCCCGAAGCGGCGCGGAAATCCTCCAACAACCGGGCCAACAGGGCGACGCCGCAGGGGACGAAGTGCGGGAACTCCCCCAGCAGCCGGCCCGCCTCCCGGCAATCCACGACGAGCAGCTCGGAGAGGCGGACGTGCGGGGTCAGGAACGTCTCCTTCGCCCGCGCCCAACTGGCCACCTCGTAGAAGAAGCGCGGCAGGCGGTGGCCGCGGCCGTTCCCGTCCGTCACCATCTCGCCGGGGCGCAGGAGGGCGCGCAATTCCTCGGACAACGTGAGCCCGTCCACGACGGGCAGGGCGGGGGAGGCGTTCATCGGCGGGTCTTCGGCTCCGGGGCGGCGGTGACGGCCCCACGAGCGCCGGTGAGGAACTCGTAAACGGCCGAGGACACCGCCGCCACCGTCCGGTTGCGCCCCGCGGCGGCGCCGGGGCCGGGGTATTCGGTGAGCACGACCAGCGCGTAGGGCTCCCGGCCGGGGAGGAACACCATCGCGGCGTCGTGGCAGACGGTGGAAATCTCCCCCGTCTTGTGGGCGACCCGCGCGCGGGCGGCGTCGGGGAGCCCGGCGGGGATCATGGCGTTAAACCGTTGCCGGAACAGGATGTCGAAGATGGCGTCCCGCCCGGCCGCGGACACCGCGCGGGCCTCGTGGACGGCGCGGAACCAGCCCAGCAGCCCGTCGGCGTCCACGCCGTTGTTCAACCCCTGGGCAAACGCCGCCTCGTCCTCCACGCCGCGGCGGAAGCGCAGGCCCGCCAGCCCCGCGGCGGCCAGGGTCTCCGTGACGAACGCCACGCCGAGGTGGTCGGCCAACAGGTTCGTGGCCAAGTTGGACGAGCGCACGATCATCGTTTCCGCCAGGTTGGCCAGGCTCTCGGTGCGCCCGACCCGCTTGTAGAGGTCCGGGTCCCCGTCGCGGTCGCGGTCGAGGAAGAACGGCACCCCGCTGTCGGCCTGGGAGCGGAAGCGGTTGCGGACGTGGAGCCGGTCGTGCAGCCGCAGCCGGCCGGCTTCCGACGCGCGGAAGAGCGCCAGGAGCAGGACCAGCTTGATGGTGGAAGCCGCGTGGAAGGGCCGCCCGCCGCGCACGGACAGGCGGAAGTCGCCCGCGTAGTCGTAGAGGGAAACGGCCAAGGCGCCCGTGCCGGCTTCCCGCGCGACGCGGTCGAAGGTTTCGAGCAGGGGGAATGGCGCCGGCATGTTCGGAAAAGGCGCGCACGTTAGCGCACCTCCGCGCCGCTGGCGAGACCGCCGCCCGGCCCTCCACCCGCGCGCGCCCGGGCGTCGGGCCGTCGCCTTGCCCGGGGCTATTCCCCCCAGATGGCCAACTCGTTGCCGCTCGGGTCCGTGAAGTGGAAGCGGCGGCCACCGGGAAAGGAGAAGATCGGGCGCACGATGCGACCGTGGGCCGTGGTGACGCGCGCCTGCGCCGCCTCGAGCGCCACGGCGTAGAAGACGACCAGGGGCGCGCCGCTGCCGGCCGGGGCGGGCCGCCAGTCCGCCGGGGCCGTGAAGAAGCCCCCGCCGATGCGGCCGTCGTGGAAGGAGGCGTAGTCCGGCCCGTAGTCCTCAAAGGTCCAGCCGAAGACCGCCGCGTAGAAGCGGCGGGCGGCGGGCACGTCGCGGACGGCAAACTCCACGTAATCCACGCAGCGGTCGAACCGGGCCTTGTTC
>CAXTFX010000158.1:0-2178 GCA_964243185.1 uncultured Chthoniobacterales bacterium | reverse complement strand
CCGGCTCAGTTGAACAGCCGGACGGTCGCCTCGCGCAGTTCGCCGGAGCGGTAGCCGTCGCCGTTCCCGACGGTGAGCGTCAACGTGCGGCTCTTGCCGCCAGCCTTCAGGGGCACGATGGGCACGGCGGCCCGCCGGGCGCCCGCGGCGAAGGTCACGCTGGCGCCCAGGCTGTCCACGTCGCCGGACTTGGCGGTGCCCGCCACGGAGAAGTTCACCGTCAGCGAGGTGGCCAGGTTCTCCCCGGTGCGGGTGAAGACGAAGGCGCCGGTTTCCGCGGCGCGGTTGACCTCGGTGGTCTCGGCGCCGATCTGCACGACGCTCTGCCCGCTGAGCACGGCGAAGGCCTCGGCGGCGACCTGGTAATGGCCGTGGGCCGTGGGGTGAAAACCGTCCCAGAACAGGTAGCGGTCCGCGTCGTCCCGGGCGGGGTTCGGCGAGTTCTGGCCGTTGTCCGTCACCGTGGCGAAGCCGTAGGCGCCGGGGTCCTGGAGGGCGTCCACGAGGATGCCGAAGCTGTCCACCACGCGCACGTCAATGTTGATGCCCGCGCGGGCCAGGCCGCCGGCGAGCTGGTTGATGGCGGGTTGCAGGGCGGCGCGGAAGCCGCCGGCGAGCTGGTTGACCCCGGCGGCCTGCGCGGGGCCGACGGCGGCGAGGACGGCCGGCGTGGAGCCCAGGGGCGGCACGTTCACGACCAGGAAGTTCCGCGCCCCGGCCAGGGCGAGGCGCTGGATGAGGCCAATCTCGTTGGTGATGGCCGCCTGCACGCCCGCCGCCGTGGGGTTCACGCTGGTGAGGTCGTTGTTGCCGCCCCACAGGCAGTAGAGCGCGTTGGCGTCCGGGGTGCCGGTGCCCAGGAAGTTGGTCACCTGGAGGCCCATGTCGTCAATGGTCAGGGAGTAGGTGGAGTTCACCAACGGGGAAATCTGGGGGATGACGTCCTGGTGGGTGCCGTCGGAGGTGCGCCCGTTGCCGAAGGCGAAGTCCAGGCCGCCGACCTCGCTGGGCTTGGGCTTGGGCAGACCGAGGAAATCCTTGGCCAACTGCTCGACCCACACGCCCCGGAAGGTCGCCGACGCCGGCCGGGTGTCGCGCCCGCTGGTGTAGCGGTTGTTGGTGTAGTTGAAGAAGTAGGTCGGGAAGCGCAGGCCGTAGTCGTTGACGGAGCGGTCGGCGTGGTTGCCGGTGTCCGAGAGGCTGTCGCCGAAGACGACCAGCCGGCTGAAGGACTGCGCCTCGGCCGGGGCGGCGCACCACGGCAGCGCACCGGCGGCGAGGAGGGACAGGACACTGACGACGCCACGCGCGGGCCGGGAAGGGAGGGGGGAGGGGTTTTGCACGGTCCGTTGATAGGCGTTCGGCCCGTCCCGTGTCAAGGTTCGCGGGGGGATTTTTGCGCCCCGCCACGACGGTCAGGCCGGGCGGTGTTACCTTGCGGGGCAATGGCTTTCGGCTCCTGCCAGCTCTGCCAGCGGGAGACGGCGCTCACCCGCCACCACCTCGTCCCCCAGACCCGCCACGGGAAGACCCGCTGGAACCGGGACCGCTACTCCCGCCGGCAACTCCAACACGAGCTGATCCTACGGCTCTGCTCGGCCTGCCACCGGCAGGTTCACGCCACGCTCTCCGAGCGGGAGTTGGAGCGGGATTACCCCAGCCTGGAGCGCCTGCGTGAGCACCCCGATCTCGCGCGGTTCGTCGCCTGGATTCGCACGAAGCCGCCGGGGTTCCGCCCGCCCGTCCGGCGGAGCGCCCTGCTCAAGTAAAGTGAACCGGGGCGGGCGGTGGGTATCTTGTCCGATGCCCCCGCCCGTCGCCCTCACCATCGCCGGCTCCGACAACTCCGCCGGGGCCGGCGCCCAGGCGGACCTGAAGACCTTTTCCGCCCACGGCGTTTACGGGCTGACCGCGCTGACCTGCGTGGTGGCGGAGGTGCCGGGCCGGGTGTCCCGCATCCAGGCCGTCGAGCCGGCGGTCGTGCGGGAGCAAATCGCGCTGTCCTTCGAGGCGTTTCCCGTGGCCGCGGTGAAGACCGGGATGCTGTTCTCCCGGGAGAACGTCCTCCTCGTGGCGGACCTTTACGACGGGTGGACGGCCGCGCCCCGGCCCCCGCTGGTCGTGGACCCCGTGATGGTCGCCTCCAGCGGGGACCCGCTCCTGCGCGCGGACGCCGTG
>CAXTFX010000157.1:0-8992 GCA_964243185.1 uncultured Chthoniobacterales bacterium | reverse complement strand
GGCCAGCCGGTGGGTTCGCGCACCTTGTCAAAGGCCTCCGGCCTTGAACTTTCACCAGCGACCATACGCAACGTGATGAGCGACCTTGAAGAGCTCGGCCTCATCGTCAGCCCGCACACCTCCGCCGGCCGCGTGCCGAAGTGCCGGACGCACTCCGCCAGGCTGCCCGTCAGGTGCTCGATGCCCAGCGGGTCGGTGTAGCAGGACACCTCGAAACTCGTCGGCGTCCCCGGCCGCTCGTAGTGCCGCAGGTTGTCCAGGATTTGCGGCAGGTTGGCGTAAACGCGCACCACCGGCGGCCCGGACAGGCTGCCGGCGAGGTAACAATACTGGCAGTGGGCCGGGCAGCCCTCCGCAAGATGGAACTGCCAGTCCGCCGACGGCGGGATGGGCTGGAGCCGGAGCTGGCCGGCCGGCGCGGTGACGACCGCCAACGTGCTCTTGCCCAGCCGGTAGGTTTCCCGCGCATCCTCGCCGCGCAGACCCGTCAGGCGGTTGGCGGGAAGTTCCTCCACGGGCAGCCCCCGCGCACGGCAACGTTCATAAATCGCCTGCCCGTGCGCCTCGGCCAAGGCGGCGGGCGTGAAAACCACGCGGCGGGGGATCCACAATTTTGCCTTCGGCGAGGTGGCCCCCGGAGCACCCGCCGTTTTGGACGGTGTGACTTCCGCGAAAGTGGCGGACGACCCGGAGGTCATCTCTCCGGGTGGAAAATCCAGCGTTGTTTGCATCAAAGATAAGCGCCGGCGGAACCCGATGTAAACGTCCCTCCCAGCCGGTTTATCTTAGACCTCCAAAGGGGGTATCCGCTCGAAACTATCGGTGGAAAAAACTCTGGATTCCCGGTAGTTTACACCATGTCCAACACCCCGGTTGAAAACCCCGTTCACCTCGTCGGCGCGAAGCCCGGCAACGTCAAAAATCTGCTGGGTTGGCGCAAGGGTTTTCACAAGGTTCCCGCCCTGTTGCCGGACCCGATGTTCGAGCGTCAGTTCCCCGCCATCTGCGGGCCAGACCTGGAGCGGTTGGGCGAGGAACTCTTCAACAAGCTGCGCGCCGCCCGCGGCTACAAGCGCAAGGAGATCAACCTCAACACCGACTCGCCCAACGCCACGCTGACGACGAGCGATTTCACGCTGGACCTGTTCTACCAACCCGACGCGACCGACCCCGGCGACTACCGCCTGAGCTACGACCTGCACTCCATCCGCGACATCGCCGTCTTCGCCGACCCGGCGCTCAACGATGCCCTGGCCGGATTGTTCAACCGCGTGCTGTTCACCTTCCCCGCGCCCGTAAACGTCGAGGACGTGATCGACGAGTTGGAGGAATCGCCCGGCGGTGCCGCCAACCTGCGTTACCCGCCGGACGCGAGCGAATGTTCCGTGCGCCTGACCGGCTTCGTCGGCGAGGTGCGCGTGACGGCCCGCGCGTTGGAGGTCGTTTCCCCGGCCGGCACGTCGCCGGCGGAACTGGTGAAGACCTTTGTCGGCGCCACGGCCGTCCTGGCGAAAAATCCCAGTTTGGAAAAACTCATCCCCCGGCGGCGGGAGTAGATTGCCCGATGCGACTTTCCTCCCCGACCCTGCTGGCGGTTTTCCTCGCCTCCCTCGTCGCGGCGCCGGCCCGCGCCGACGACCGCCCCGCGCCCGCCGATGGCTACACCCGCACGGCCGCCAGCCCGGACGGCACCGGCATCGTTTACCTGGGCCGGGAAGTGGCGCAGGTGATGGGGCACTCCGGCGCCTCGTGGCTGGACCGACCGGAGCGCGTGGAGGAGGAGCGCACCGATCTGCTCCTGGCCGACTTGAAGCGACGGCTGGCGGACAAGCCCACGGCCGTCGTCGCGGACATCGGGGCGGGCAGCGGGTATTTCGCGCTCCGGCTGGCGGAGATGCTGCCCCGCGGGCGGGTTCTGGCCGAGGACATCGAGGCGGAGATGCTGGCTATCATCCGCGGCAAGCAGAAACGGCTCGGAGCCAAGGCCGCCAACGTGGAAACGATCCTGGGCACGACGATGGACCCGCGGTTGCCGGCGAACGGCGTGGACCTCGTGCTCCTGGTGGACACCTACCACGAGTGGGACCACCCGCGGGAGATGATGGCCGCCGTCGTTCGCGCGCTCAAACCCGGCGGCCAGGTCGTCCAGCTTGAATACCGGGCGGAGGACCCGACGGTGCCCATCAAACCGTTGCACAAGATGACCGAGGCGCAGGCGCGGCGGGAGATGCAGGTCGCCGGGCTGCGCTGGGTGGAAACGCGCGGGGACCTGCCGCAGCAGCATCTGCTGGTGTTCGAGAAGCCGGCGGCGGGACGCTGAGTCGTGGTTTAGCGGCCTTCCAAGCGCCACTTTTCGCGGCGCACCTCGTCGCGACGCTGGTCCAGCCACTTCATGTAAGGGTCGAATTTTTCTTGGACCAGCAGGTTGCCGCGAGTGTATCTCCAGGCTTGATAAACGTATCCACCGGGCTCGGCGTCGTGTGAGACGTATGGATTGTTGCGAATCTGGCGAACGAATCCATCCAGCGCTTCGGCCTCATATTTCAACTCGGCGATGCGAAGGTCGCGAGCAACGTAGTCCGGGGCAGGAATCGCCAAAGGTGGGGGGTAATTAGGGGCAGCAGCCGGCACCCGCGGCGGTTCATAATGGACGGGAGTTGGGGCTGGCGTGGGGAAAGCGGTGGCCTGAGTTGACGCGGTCGGCCGTGCTACGTTCGTGGGCAGAGCCGAGCGGGGTGAAACGACGGTCACCGGGCGCGCCTCGAACGTGTTCGAGGTTGGCACGGCCGTAAGCTTTGCGTTCACATGAGTTTCGGTGGTGTTGATCGTTCCCGAAAGATTCACCCAAAGCGCGACTGCCAACGCGGTGACGAAGGCACTGCCTAACACGAGCATCCAACGACTTTCTTTGTCGATGGCATCGAAGGAGGGTCGCGACGCGATGCGCTCGGTGCGACGGTCATCCTCCTGGCGGATGCCGAAGCCGAGTTGCATCCGGCGGTGTCGGCGAGCAAGTGCTTCCGGGGTTAACGCGGGCAGAGGGTCGGGGGTGAGCATGGCGGCCAGCGGGCTTCAGAGCACGCGCCTTGCCAGCCCACGGCTGGATTAGCCACTTTTCCCCGGCTCGTAGTTCAGATACGGCCCCAGCCAACGCTCGGCTTCCGTGGCGGGCTCGCCCTTGCGCCCGGCGTAGTCTTCCACCTGGTCGCGCGCCAGCTTGCCGACGGCAAAATACTTCGCCGCCGGGTGCCCGAAGTAGAAGCCCGACACGCTGGAGGCCGGGAACATCGCGCAACTCTCCGTCAGCCGGATGCCGGCGCTGGCCTCGGCGTCGAGCACGTTGAACAGCAACCGTTTCTCCGTGTGGTCCGGGCAGGCCGGGTAGCCGGGCGCGGGGCGGATGCCGCGGTATTTCTCCCGGATCAGATCGTCGGTGGAAAGGTTCTCATCCTGGCCAAAACCCCACTCGCGCCGCGCCTGGGCGTGGAGGAACTCGGCGAACGCCTCCGCCAGCCGGTCGCCGAGGGCCTGGGCCATGATCTTGTGGTAATCGTCGTGCTCCTTGGCGAAGCCGCGCGCCAGCTCCTCGACGCCGTGACCGGCGGTGACGGCGAACAGACCGAGGTGGTCGGGGAGGGGAGGCTGGACGCCGGGTGCCGGGTGCGGCGTGGGCGCGACGTAGTCTGCCAAACAGTGGTTCCACTGGCCCGCCGGCTTGGCTTGCTGCTGGCGCAGGAAGCGGAAGGTCGCCAACGGGTCGCGGCGCGTCTCGTCCGTCCAGAGGCAAACGTCGTCGTCGCCAACGCGGTTGGCCGGCCAGAAGCCATAGACGGCACGGGCCTGGAAATGCCGCTCGCGGACGATGCGGTCGAGCAACCGGCGGGCGTCGTCGTAAAGCTCCCGGGCCTGCGGACCAACGTAGGGGTCGTCGAAGATGCCGGGGTAGCGGCCGCGTAACTCCCAGGCGTGAAAGAACGGCGACCAATCAATGAAGGGCACCAATTCCTCCAGCGGCTGGTCGTCAATGACGCGGCGGCCGAGGAACTCCGGGCGCGACAGGTCGGCGGCGGTCCACTCCACGGGCGTGCGCCGGGCGCGGGCCTCGGCGAGGGGGAGGAGGGTCTTCTCGCGGCTGCGCCCGGCGTGCTCCTCGCGCAAGCGCTGGTAGTCGGCGCGGGTTTTGGCGGTGAACTCGTCGCGGTGTTCCTCGGAGAGCAGCGAATTGACGACGCCGACGGCGCGGGAGGCGTCGAGGACGTGCACGCACGGCCCCGCCCCGTAGCTGGGAGCGATCTTCACGGCCGTGTGCGCGCGGGAGGTCGTCGCCCCGCCGATCAGCAGCGGCTTCGTGAACCCCTGGCGCTGCATCTCCGCGGCGACGTGGGTCATCTCGTCCAGGGACGGCGTGATGAGGCCACTCAAACCGATCACGTCCACGCCGTGGGTCTTGGCGGCTTCCAGGATTTTCTCGCACGAGACCATCACGCCGAGATCAATCACCTCGAAGTTGTTACACGCCAGGACCACGCCCACGATGTTCTTGCCGATGTCGTGCACGTCGCCCTTGACCGTGGCCATGAGCACCTTGCCCACCGCACGGCGGTCCTCGACGGGTTGCGCCAGCTTCTCGGCCTCCATGAACGGCATCAGGTAGGCCACGGCGCGCTTCATCACTCGCGCGCTCTTGACGACCTGCGGCAGGAACATTTTCCCGGCCCCGAACAGGTCGCCCACGGTGGACATCCCGGCCATGAGCGGGCCTTCGATGATGTTCAGCGGACGCTCGTAACGACCCGAGGCGCGGGCTTCCTCGGTGTCGGTTTCCACGAAATCGGCGATGCCTTTGACCAGGGCGTGGGACAGGCGTTCCTCAACGGGGGCATCGCGCCAGGCGTCATCCTTTACTTTGACCTTCGCCGTGCCGGCTTTGATGTTTTCGGCGAAATCCACCAAACGCTCCGTGGCGTCGGGACGGCGGTTGAGGAGAACGTCCTCGACCCGTTCCAACAGGTCCTTGGGCACTTCCTCATACACCGCCAACTGGCCGGCGTTGACGATGCCCATGTCCATGCCGGCGCGGATGGCATGATAGAGAAACGCCGCGTGCATCGCCTCGCGCACCGGGTTGTTGCCGCGGAAACTAAACGAGATGTTCGACACCCCGCCGGAGACCTTGGCGCCGGGCAGACTTTGTTTGATCCAACGGGTCGCTTCGATGAAATCAACGGCGTAGTTGTTATGCTCCTCGATACCGGTGGCGACGGTGAGGATGTTAGGATCAAAGATAATGTCCTCGGCCGGGAAGTTTACTTCTTCGGTGAGGATGCGGTAAGCCCGCTGGCAGATCTCTTTCCGGCGCGGGAGGTCGGCGGCTTGGCCCTGTTCATCAAAGGCCATCACCACCGTCGCGGCGCCGTAGCGGCGGATGAGCTTGGCGTAATGTCTGAACCGCTCCTCGCCCTCTTTCAGCGAGATGGAGTTGACGATCCCTTTGCCCTGCAAACATTTCAACCCGGCCTCGATGACGCTCCATTTGGAGGAGTCCACCATGATGGGCACCCGGGCGATGTCCGGCTCGGCGGCGAGGAGTTGGAGGAAGCGCACCATCGCCTGCTCGCCGTCGAGCATCCCCTCGTCCATGTTGACGTCAATGACGTTGGCGCCGCCCTCGACCTGCTGGCGGGCGACCTGCAAAGCCGTCTCGTAGTCGCCGTTCAGGATGAGCTTGGCGAACCGGGGCGAGCCGGTGACGTTGGTGCGCTCACCGATGAGCAGAAATTGCGAAGCTTGGATGGGGTCAGGCACAGGAAAAAGGAGGTTATGCCTCACGCGGAGGCCGCAAAGGAAACGGTCATTGGTAAGGCAACCATCTCTTCCCCGTTAGTCTTCCCTACCTTTGCGGCCTCCGCGTGAGGCAATGGTTCACGCCGCAAACGCCTCCAGCCCGCTCAACCGCAACCGGCGCGGGACCTCCGGCACGCAGCGCGGGGGGCAATCCCGCACCGCTTCCGCGATGGCCGCGATGTGCGCGGGGGTCGTCCCGCAGCAGCCGCCGATGACGTTCAGCCAGCCGTTGGCGGCCCACTCGCGGAGTTGCGGGGCCAGGGTTTCGGGCGTTTCCGGGAACCCGGTCGGCAAGAGGGGGTCGGGCAGACCGGCGTTAGGATAGCAGGAAACGAAGCAGGGGGCGAGGCGCGACAACTCCTCGATGTAGGGGCGCATCTCCTTCGGCCCCAACGCGCAGTTCAGGCCGATGCTCAACAACGGGGCGTGGGAAACGCTCGTCAGGAACGCCTCGACGGTCTGCCCGGTGAGCGTGCGGCCGGAGAGGTCGGTGATCGTGCCGCTGACCATGACGGGCACGCGGCGCCCGGGCTGTTCGTCGAAGGCCGTCTCGATGGCGAACAGCGCCGCCTTGGCGTTGAGCGTGTCGAAGATCGTCTCCACCAGCAGCACGTCCACCCCGCCGTCGAGCAGACCGGCGACCTGCTCGGCGTAGGCGTCGCGCACCTGGTCGAAGGTCACGTCCCGCGCGCCGGGGTCGTTCACGTCCCGGGAGATGCTCAGGGTCTTCGACAACGGCCCGAGCGCCCCGGCGACGAAGCGGCGCTGCCCCCCCGCCCGGTCCGCGGCGCGGCGCGCGCAGGCGGCGGCGGCGACGTTCAGCTCGTAGGCCAGCGTTTCCAGGCCGTAGTCGGCTTGCGACAGCGAGGTCGAGTTAAAGGTGTTGGTCTCGATCAGGTCGGCCCCGGCGGCGAGGTATTGGCCGTGGATTTCTTCGATCACGGCCGGGCGCGTCAGGCAGAGCAAGTCGTTGTTGCCCTTGAGGTCCGAGGGGTGGTGGGCGAAACGTTCCCCGCGGTAGGCGGCCTCGTCCAGGCGGTATTGCTGGATCATGGTGCCCATCGCGCCGTCCAGGATAGCGATGCGTGCGCGCAAAAGGTTGGCCAACGGATGGTCGGGGAGGAAATTCATGGCGAAGGGTAACAGAAACCGGATCGGGACGCTCGGCAAGCGCCAAACATCTTTCCATCATGATGCGTTAATATGTATGGGTAAAACCGCGTCCCCGGTCGCCCGGCGGGCCGCCTTGGGCCATTGTTCCCGGTGATTGATCTGCACGCCCCGACGGCCGCCGACCCCGCCGTGCTTTCCGTCTCGGACCTGACCCGCGTGGTGCGCGGCATCCTGGAGGACGCCATCGGGGACGTGTGGGTGGAGGGAGAAATCTCCAACTACCGCCGCCAGGGCAGCGGGCACCATTATTTCACGCTCAAGGACGATGAGGCGCAGATCTCCTGCGTCCTGTTCCGCGGCGACGGCGTGCTGGCCGCCAGCGGGTTGGGCGCGCGCGGGGGCACCCCGCCGGACGGCGCGCGCGTCCAGGTTCACGGCCGGCTGACGGTCTATGCGGCCCGCGGGCAATACCAGATCGTCGTCCGCGTCATCCAGCCGAAGGGCGTGGGCGCGTTGCAGGCGCGGTTCGAGGCCCTCAAACGCCAACTCCACGCGGAGGGGCTATTCGATCCCGCGCGCAAAAAACCGTTGCCCCGCTACCCGCGCACGGTGGGCATCGTCACCTCGCCGACGGGGGCGGCGCTCCAGGACATGCTCCACGTCCTCCACCGGCGGGCCCCGTGGGTGCGTGTGCTCGTTCACCCCGTGCGGGTGCAGGGCCGGGGGGCGGCGGCGGAAATCGCGGCGGCCGTGGAAGAACTCAACCGCTGGGCGGGCCTGGCGGCGGGGGGGTGCCCGCGTCACACGGCCTTCATCCCGCACCCGGCCTCCTTCTTGATCGTCCTGGCCCGCGGGGGTGGCAGCCTGGAGGACCTGTGGGAGTTCAACGAGGAGGCCGTCGCCCGCGCCGTCGCCGCCAGCGCGCTACCGGTCATTTCGGCCGTGGGGCACGAGATTGATTTCACCATCGCCGACTTCGCGGCCGACCACCGTGCGCCGACGCCCTCGGCCGCGGCGGAAATCCTGGCCCCGGACACGGCCGCCCTGAGCCAGGGGCTTGACGCCGTGCGGGAAACCCTCACCCGGCGGTTACGGGCGTGGACGGAGCAGGCCCGCGAGCGCCTGGGCAACGCCGCGGCCCGCCCGGCGCTGACCCGCGAGCCCCGGCGCCGGCTCGACGACACGCGCCAGCGGCTCGACGACGCCGGGGAAAACCTCCGACGCGCCGGCCGCGAGGCGTTGGACCGGCTGCGCGAGCGCGTCGGCAACCGCGCCAACGTGGTGAGCCTGCTGCGCCCGGAACAGGCCGTGGCCCAGCGGCGCCGGGTGTTGGACACCCTGGACCACCGCATGACGGAGGCGGCGTTCCGCTCCCTGGAGGTGGCCCGGCGGCGGATGTGCTGCCAGGAGAGCCTCCTGCGCGTGCTCGGTCCGCAGGCGACGCTGGCGCGGGGCTTCAGCATCACGACAGACGCCTCCGGCCGCGTGCTGCACCACGCGGCGGACGCCCCGGCCGGGAGCCGGCTGCGGACGCGGGTGAGCGACGGGGAAATCTACTCCCGGGTCGAGGACGGCGCAGACCCGGACGGTCCTTCCTGACCAAGCGCCCGGACCAGTCCGAGCGACCGCGCGTTGGGCAGCACGCCGCTTTCCATCCCGTTCATCACGTAGGCAAACCCCAGCCCGCGGTCCGGGTCCCCGAAGGCGTGGCTGCCGCCGGCGCCGGGCTGGCCGAAACCGCGGGGGCCGGGGCCGAAGAGCTGCCGGAGCTTGCCCCCGTCCGCCCCGCGTGGGTCCAGCATGAACCCGGCGGCATACGCCGTGGGCAAACGCAGGATGGCGTCCGGGCCGTCGGTCAACGGGGCCCACGGCCACGCGCGCGCCGCGGCCGGCAGCAACGCGCCGGTGGCCAGCAGGCCGTAGAACTTCGCCAACGCCCCGGCCGTGCCGATGCCGCCGAAGGAGGGCAGCTCGCGGGCGCGGTTCTCGGGCAGGTTCATGGCCGAAACCTGGTGCAAACCCGACGGGCTGGCGA
>CAXTFX010000156.1:0-9042 GCA_964243185.1 uncultured Chthoniobacterales bacterium | reverse complement strand
CAGCAGTTCGTGCTGGGCTGCGGTGAGTTCGTAGCGGCGGGCCATGACCCACCGAGTTTAGCCCGCCCTCCCTTCCGTCAAACAGAACCTAGTGGCGTTGAACACGGTGGAAGCTGCCGAAAAAAGCACTTTTCGGCGTCGATTTCACACCGCCCCGAGCGACGTGCCGTCAGCAGAACGGAGCTTTTCCAGCCAGGACGACTCCAAATTGCAATGATAAATAGTTCGTAGAACCTATGATATAATTGTTCACGGGTTTATTATCAGTTCACGGGTTTAGCAAAGTTCACGGGTTTATTTTCCCCCGACAACACAACCGGCGCCCGGGCCGCGGGCGCGGTCACTCGACCGTGACCGACTTGGCGAGGTTGCGCGGCTTGTCCACGTCCCGGCCCAAGGTGACGGCGACGTGGTAGGACAACAGTTGCAGCGGGATCACCGTCAGCAGCGGACTCACGTAGTCCGGGCAGGGCGGGATGTAGATCACGTCGTCGGCCAGCTTGCCCAGTTCCCGCCGGCCCTCCGTGCCGATGGCGATGACGGGGCCGCGGCGCACCTTGACCTCCTCGATGGTCGTCAGGTTCTTCTCGTAAACGCCGTCGTCCGGCGCGATCATCACCGTGGGCAAGTCCTCGCTGATGAGGGCGATGACGCCGTGCTTCAACTCCGCGCTCGGGTAGCCCTGCGCGGAGATGTAGGTGATCTCCTTCATCTTCAACGCCCCCTCCAGCGCCACGGGGTAGTTGTATTGCCGGCCCAGGAACAGCATGGACTGCGCGTGCGCGTATTTCTCGGCGATGCGCTTGATGTGGTTGGTCTGCTCCAGGATTTGCGCGATCTGGTCCGGCACGGCTTCCAGCGCCCGGAGGATGGCGGTGCCCTCCGTGCTGGACAGGTGGCGGATGCGCCCGAGGCCGAGGGCGATGAGCGTCAGGCAAACCACCTGCGAGGTGAACGATTTCGTCGCCGCCACGCCGATCTCCGGGCCGGCGTGCATGTAAACCCCGGCGGCGCACTCCCGCGCGATGGTCGAGGCGACGTTGTTGCAGATGCCCAGCGTCCGGTGGCCTTTACGCAAGCTCTCGCGGACGGCGGCCAGGGTGTCAATCGTTTCCCCGCTCTGGGAGATGGCGAAGACCAGGCTGTCCTTGGTCATCGGCAGGTTGCGGTAGCGGAACTCGCTGGCGATCTCCACCTCGGCCGGCAGGTGCGCCAGCCCTTCGATGAGGTATTCGCCGACCAGCCCGGCATGGTAGGCCGTGCCGCAGCCGGTGAGGATGATGCGCTCCACGTCCCGCAGCTCCGCCGGCGTCATGTTCAGCCCGCCGAGCCGCGCGGTGCCGTCCTCCGCCGACAACCGGCCGCGCAAACAGTCCCGCACGGAATCCGGCTGCTCGTAAATCTCCTTGAGCATGAAGTGCGGGAAGTCGCCCAGCGCCACGTCCTCCGCGGTGAAGTCCACCTTGGTCACCTCGTAGGATCCCGTCACCGCGCCGACGAGGCTGGTGATCTCGAACTCGTCCCGGCCGACGGCGACGACGTCGTAGTCCTTGAGGTAGATGGCTTCCCGCGTGTGCGCGACGATGGCCTGCGGGTCGGAGGCGAGGAAGTTTTCCCCCTTGCCCAGCCCGAGGCACAGCGGACTCCCGCGCCGGGCGCCGACGAGCAGGTCGGGCACGTCCAGGTGCAGCAGCGCCAGCCCGTAGGTGCCGATGACCTGCTTGAGCGCCGCGCGCACCGCCTCCAGCAGCCGCGGCCGGGTGTGCTCGCCGCCGGCGTTGTCGTAGTGCCGGCCGACGAGGTGGGCCAGCACTTCCGTGTCCGTCTGGGAACGGAAAACGTGCCCCTCGGCGAGCAGGTCGTCTTTGAGCTTGGTGTAATTCTCGATGACGCCGTTGTGGACCAGCGCGAGCCGGCCGGAGCCGTCGAAGTGCGGGTGGGCGTTCTCGTCGCTCGGCCGGCCGTGCGTGGCCCAGCGGGTGTGCGAGATGCCGACTCCCCCCGAGGCCGGCTCCGCGGCGAGGAGCTCGGCGAGGTTCTGGATGCGCCCGGCTCGCTTGCGGGTCGCCAGCCGGCCCCCGTCGTCAATGGTGACGAGGCCGGCGGAGTCGTAGCCGCGGTATTCCAGCCGGCGCAACCCGTCGAGCAGGACGGGGACGGCGGGGGCTCTTCCGATGTAACCGACGATGCCGCACATAAAAGAAAATGACGAAAGACGAAAGGGGAAGCGCGGCGACCCTAGCCCGCTCGTTCCAGAGTGACAAACCACTTCCGGCGCGGCCAACGCCCCCCGCCCCGGCGTGGCTCCCCGTCAGCCGCCCTTTCTTCCCCTTCCCCCATGACCACCGATGTCCGCCGCCTCACCGAAAACAGCCTCGCCATCATCATGGGCGGCGGGGCCGGCACCCGGCTCTTCCCGTTGACCAAGGAGCGCGCCAAGCCCGCGGTGCCCCTGGGAGGCAAATACCGGCTGGTGGACATCCCCATCTCCAACTGCCTGAACTCGGACCTGCGGCGCATCTACGTGCTGACGCAATACAACACGACCAGCCTGCACCGGCACATCCAGTTCACGTATCGTTTCGATCACTTCGACCGGACCCGCCCCTTCGTGGACATCCTCGCCGCGCAGCAGACCTCCGAGAGCGCCAACTGGTATCAGGGCACGGCGGACGCGGTGCGCCAGAACCTCGGGTATTTCCTGGAGCACGGCGCCGAGTATTACGTCATCCTCTCCGGCGACCAGCTCTACCACATGGACTACCGGCTGCTGTTGCAGCAGCACGTCGAGAGCGGCGCGGACATCACCCTGGGCACCGTGCCCGTGCCGCGCTCCCAGGCGCCGGGCTTCGGCATCATGCACTCCGATGAGCACCGGCGCATCACGCGTTTCGAGGAGAAGCCAAAATCCCCCGAGTTGCTGGACGAGCTCAAGATTCCCGGCCCGTTGCTCGAAACGCTCGGCCGGCGCCCGGACGAGGAGCTGTATCAGGCCAGCATGGGCATTTACGTGTTCAACAAAAAGGTGCTCATCGAGTCGTTGGACAACGACCTGGTTGACTTCGGCAAACACATCATCCCGGCCGCCATCGAGAGCCACAAGGTCAACGTTTACATCTTCCAGGGCTACTGGGAGGACATCGGCACCATCCGCGCGTTCTTCGAGGCCAATCTGGACCTGACCAACCTGATCCCGCCCTACTCCTTCTTCGACCGCGAATCGCCCATCTACACCCGGCCCCGCTTCCTGCCCGCCTCCAAGATCAACGGCGCCGACATCCGCCAGGCCATCATCTCCGACGGCTGCATCGCGACCGACGCGCGCATCGAGCGTTGCGTCATCGGTGTGCGCAGCATCATCAACTCCGGCGCCGACCTGCGCGACACCGTGCTCATGGGCGCGGACTTCTACGAGACCGACCCCCGCGCGTCCCTGGCCCCGCCCGGCGCACCGGCGCTGGGCATCGGGCGCAACACGGTGGTCAAGCGCGCCATCATTGATAAAAACGCCCGCATCGGGGACGGCTGCGTCATCTCCCCGGAGGGCAAGCCCAACGACTACGACGACCCGGCGGCGCGCTTTTACATCCGCGACGGCGTGGTGGTCGTGCCCAAGAACGCCATCATCCAAAGCGGGAGCTGGCTCTAAGAGCGGGATCGAGCGGCTGGTCGTCTCCCGGTCAACGTCCCCCCCGGGGCGTCGCCGGGGGCGGTCCCGCCCCACCCCGGGCCGCGCGCCGGGCCTCGCCCTTGCACCGTTCGGAGCAAAAGCGCACCTCGTCCCAGCAGCGCTCCCACTTCTTGCGCCAATCGAAGGGCCGGCCGCAGCGGGCACAGATTTTTTGCGGCAGGCCTTTGCTCATCGTTCCGGGTCGGGAACGTCACCCGACCGGGGGCCTATTGCCAACTCGCCTCCGGGGCCGCCGCCCCCGTGAGCAGCGCCAGCGCCTCGCCGACCAGGAACAGCGAACCCGTCACCAGCGTGCGCTCGCCGTGCGCCCGCGCGAGCCCCAGGGCGCCGGGGAGGTCCGCGGCCGTCTCCACGGGAACGTTGGGAACGGTTTCCGACAACGTTGCCTGAAGCTCCTCCGCCGTCACCGTGCGCGGGCTGGTGCGGACGGGCACGGCCACGAACCGCGCCGCCACGGGGGCCAGCGCGCGGACGATGCCGGCCGCGTCCTTGTCGCGCAGCAGACCGAGGACCACCGTGGCCCGCGCGTCGGCGCCGAATTCCTCTTGCCAAGTCGTTGCCAACCGCGCCGCCGCCGCCGGGTTGTGGCCGCCGTCCAGGATGGTGCGGCCCCCCTCGCACCGTTGGAAACGCCCCGGCCAGTCCACCGTTTCCAGCCCGCGCCGCGCGTCCGCCTCGCCGACGGACAACCCGGCCGCGCCCAGGGCGGCAAGCGCCAGCGCCGCATTGGTCCGCTGGTGACTGCCAACGAGGCTGATGCGCCACTGGGGCGGGATCGGTTCCGTCACGAACCGCAACGGCGCACCAACCTCCCCGGCCCGGCGCGAGAGGACCTCCCCCGCCTCCGGCTGCTGCGGGCCGGAGACCGCCGGGACGCCGGGCTTGAGGATGCCCGCCTTTTCCCCCGCGATAGCCGTCAACGTGTCCCCGAGGTAGCCGGTGTGGTCCATCCCGATGCTGGTCAGCACGCACGCCGCCGGGCGTTCCAGGACGTTGGTGGCGTCCAGCCGTCCGCCCAGGCCGGTTTCCAGGACGACGACCTCCGCACCCCGTTGCCGGAACCAGTCCAGCGCCAGCGCGGTCGTCAGTTCAAAGAACGTCGGCGGCTGCTCCCAGTCCGCCGTCAACGTTCGCAGCCGGGAAAGACCTTCGCTCACGTCCGCCTCGGGGATCATCCCGCCGTCGAGCCGGATGCGCTCGCGAAAGGAGACGAGGTGCGGTGAGGTGAACAGCCCCGCGCGCCGCCCGGAGGCCCGGAGCACCGCGTCGAGCATCGCGCAGACGGAGCCCTTTCCGTTCGTGCCGGCAACGTGCAGAAAGCGCGTGCCACCCGGCTCCCAGCCGAGCGCCCCGAGCAGGCGCCGCATCGGGTCCAGCCCCAGCTTGATGCCCGTCAACTGCGTGCCGTAGAGCCAGCGCAGGGCGGCGGGATAGTCGGCGAACATGATGAGTCAACGGCCGATGGAATGGCCCACGAAACACACGAAAGCCACGAAAGGAGGAACAAAAATTTCCTCTCCTCCCCTTTTCGTGTCTTTTCGCGTGTTTCGTGGGCCATTCGTTCCTCGTCGTAGTCGAACCCCAGCGCGGGGCCGTTCCGGGGGGTGGTCATGGGGAAGGGAACGGCTACCCGGCCAAATCCGCCAGCGTCGCCCCGAGCGTCGGGAATCGAAACGCATAACCCGCCGCCAGCGTCCGCGTTGGCACGACCCGCTGGCTGTCCAGCAACAGGCGGGACAGGTCACCCAGCGCCGCGCGCAGCACGAGCGCCGGCGCGGGCAGGAACGCCGGCCGGCGCAGGGCGGCGGCTACCGCCCGCGTGAACTCCACGTTACGCACCGGCTCCGGGCAGACGGCGTTGAACGGGCCGCTGGCCGTTTCGTTCTCCAGCAGGAACCCGAGCAGGCCGGCCACGTCCTCGACGTGCACCAGGCTCATCCACTGTTGCCCGTCGCCCAGCCGCCCCCCGAGCCCAAGCCGGAACGCCCCGCGCAGGGCCGGCCAGGTTCCGCCGTCACTCCCCAGGACGACCCCGATCCGCGCGAGGACCACGCGCACGCCGACCGCCCGTGCGGGTGCCGCGGCCTCCTCCCAGCGCCGGGCCACGTCCGCGAGGAACCCGCTGCCCGGCGGGGCGTCCTCGTCCCGCACCGCGTCCCCGCCGTCCCCGTAGAGGCCGGTGGCGGAGGCGTTGAGGAGCACCCGGGGGCCGCCGTCGGCCTGCCCGATGGCGTGCACGAGCCGCCCCGTGCCCTCCACGCGGCTGGCGAGGATGCGCTCGCGCTTGGCCGCGGTCCACCAGCCGAGGATGCTCTCCCCCGCGAGGTTCACCACCGCGTCCAGCCCCGCCAGGTCGGGGGACGCGCCGAGCCCGCGCGTTTCCGGGCAGCCCGCGACGCGGCGCCCGGGGTCCCGGGAGAAGGCGACGGCCTCGTGCCCGCGCTCACCCAGGTGCCGGACGAGGTGCCCGCCGATGAAGCCGCTCGCGCCAGTGATGCCGACTCGCATAAAGTTTCGGGAAACGGCCGGACAGCACAGCCTTCCGCATTCATCGTAACCGCCCGCCGTTTGGCGCGTCTCCCCGCCCAACTCTTCCCCCCATGCCCAAACTCACCCTCCGCGGCTGGCTCGTGGCGGCCGTGGCCCTGCTCGTCGTCCTCAACGTCGCCTGGCGCGCCTATGCCGGCTGGGGGCTGGTCACGCTCAGGGCCGACAAGCGCCCGCTGCGCGAGGTGGTCGCCGCCATCGGGAGGCAGGGGCACGTCACCCTGCGGACCAACCTGGACCCCGCCACGCCCGTCACCCTGCGCCTGGAGCGGGTGCCCGTGGCCGACGCCCTGGAGCGCCTCGCCGCCGTCACCGACGCCCGCTGGCGGCTGACCTACGCCGTGGCCCGCGACCGGAGCGCCGCCCGCGGGGCCTTCACCTCCTGGGTCGCCGCCGCCGGCAACGCCCCTGCCCCGGACGGCTGGCGCTGGTTTGACCACCCGCTGCCCTTCGGCGGCGACCTCCTAGGCGGGGACGGCAACAACCCGGCCGAGCCCGGTCTCGGCGCGGCCGACCCGCGCCGGGACCTCTGGCGCACCGTCGCCGGCGTCGCCGCCACCGCTGCGGGCGCCCCCGCCCCGAACACCCTCCACGCCTTCCTCGACCAGGGCAGCAACGCGCTCGACGTCGCCTTCCTCGCCCCGGCCGAGTGGAACCCGGCCATCGCCAGGGCCCCCGCCGCGGGCCCGGTGAGCCGCGTCGCCCCGGGCCTCGCCAGCGCCGCGGGCGGCCTCGCCGAGGAATCGTTCCTGTTGATGAAGAACGAGCGCCGGGGCCGCGGCCGACGCCCCGGTGCGCTGGCCGCGGCCCCGGCGGACCCGGGCGACGCCTCCTCCACGCCCCCCGACGCGCCGCGCCCCGACCGCGGCCGGGGCGGCGGTCGCGCCGGCATGGCCGAGCGGATGCAGGCCCGCGTTGACAACCTGCCGCCCGAGCAGCGTGCCGCCGCCCAGGCCCGCCTCAACCCCGAGCGCGAGTTCTGGCAGAGCCTGCGCGACCTCTCGCCCGAGGAGCGCCGCGCGAAGATGGAAGCCCGCTTCAGCGACCCCGCCGTGCAGGACCGGATGATGGACCGCGGCGCCGCGCGCGATGCCCTGCTCACCCCCCAACAGCGGGTGGACCGCTACCGCCGCTACGTTGAACGCCGTGAACAAACCAAGAACCGCTAGGCCCCCCGCCCCGGCCGCCGGCGCCGGCTTCACCCTGGTCGAACTGCTGCTCGTCCTCACCCTCGTGGCCCTGCTCGCCAGCCTGCTCTTCCCGGCGGTGCAAGCGATGGTCCAGAAGGCCGACAGCCTTTCCTGCCAGAACAACTTGCGCCAGCTCGGGGTCGCCGTGCAGAACGCCGCGCAGGACAACAACAACATCTACCCCTACATCGAGCCCGCCCCGCCACCCTACGAGAAGCCCGTCTATGAGCCGGACGGAACCATCCAGGCCAGGAGCCTGCTCGACACCCTGAGCAAATACGGCGTCACCCCGAAGACCGTCCAGTGTCGCGCCGATGTGAAAACCCTCTCCGGCGATAGCGCCGCCTTCTACGCCAAAACCCCGGATAAATACTGCTCCTACCTCTGGAAACCCTACGTGGACGGCGAACCCACCGGGGCCGCCCACATCTACACCCGCGGGGGCGGCACGTTCACCCCCAAGCCTTCCAAGCTGCAACTCATCACGGACGCCGCTCTCGTCCACCGCCAGCTCCAGGGCCAGAACGTGCTCTTCGCGGACGGCCACGTCGCGGAGTTGGTGGTTAGGCCGAAATAACGCGGGGCAAACCGACGCGGGGCAAACCGGAGTGTGCCCCGCTGCCTCCACCCCTGGCCCCGGCTGGTTGCCACTGGCGGCCCCATCCGCTACAGGGAACGCTTTCCCTCCGCGACCCGTCATGTTCACCGACCTCCAGCACGTTCACTTCCTCGGCATTTGCGGCACCGCGATGGGCGCCGTCGCCGCCGCCCTGCGCGACGCCGGCCACGTCGTCACCGGCTCGGACGAGAACGTTTACCCGCCGATGTCCACCTTCCTGGAGGACAAGGGCGTCACCCTCGCCAGCGGCTACCGGCCGGAGAACCTGCCCGCGTCCGCCGAGCTCATCGTCATCGGCAACGCCATCCGCCGCGGTAACCCGGAGGTCGAGGAGGTGCTCAACCGCAAGCTGCCCTACTGCTCGCTGCCCGAGGTGCTCAAGTATTTCTTCCTGCGTGGCCGGCGCAACGCCGTCGTCACCGGCACCCACGGCAAGACGACGACCACCTCGCTCCTCGCGTGGCTGCTGGAATCCGCCGGCCTCGCCCCCGGCTACATGATCGGCGGCATCCCGAACAATTTCGGCCAGGGCGCCCGCTTCAACGACTCCGCCCACTACGTCATCGAGGGCGACGAATACGACACGGCGTTCTTCGACAAGCGTTCCAAGTTCGTCCATTACCTGCCCGAGCTGTTGATCGTCAACAACCTCGAGTTCGACCACGCGGACATCTTCAACAGCCTCGACGAGATCAAGCTCGCCTTCCGCCGGCTGGTAAACATCGTCCCGTCCAACGGCGTCATCTTCTACAATGCCGACGAAGCGGCCTGCGCGGAGGTCGTCGGCGCGGCGTTCGCCCGGAAGGTCGGGGTCGGCCTCGGGGCGGAGGTCCCGGCGGAGGGGCGCGTTACCGGCGTCGTTTACGAGGACGCCGCCAGCCGGTTCACCCTCGGCGGGGCAGCGATCATGGTGCCCATGCACGGGGAGCTCAACGAGCGTAACGACGCGATGGCCGTCGCCGCGGTCACGGACGTCGGCATGCTCTTCCTGCGCT
>CAXTFX010000155.1:0-9054 GCA_964243185.1 uncultured Chthoniobacterales bacterium | reverse complement strand
AAGTTTCCGCGCAACGCCTGCTCGCGCTCGATGGCCTCGAACAGGGCCTTGAAGTTACCGACGCCGAAACCCTTGCAGCCGTGCCGGCGGATGACCTCGAAGAACAGGGTCGGCCGGTCCTGCATGGGTTGGGAGAAGATTTGCAGGAGGTAGCCTTCGTCGTCGCGGTCCACGAGGATGCCGCGCCTGGCGAGCTCGCCGACGTTTTCGTCAATCGGACCGACGCGGGCGGGAAGCTCCTCGTAGTAGGCCTCCGGCACGCGCAGGAAGTTGATCCCGGCGTGGTGGAGAGCGTCCACCGTGGCAACGATATCCTTGGTCGCCAGCGCGATGTGCTGCACGCCGGGGCCGCCGTAGTGCAGCAGGTATTCGTCAATCTGCGAGCGGCGCTTGCTCTCGGCCGGCTCGTTGATGGGAAACTTGATCCGGCCGGAGCCGTTCTGCATGACCTTCGACATCAGCGCGGTGAAGTCCGTGGAGATGGCCGCGTCGTCGAAGTGCGTGAGCTGCGAAAACCCCATCACGTCGCGGTAGAAACCGACCCACTCGTCCATGTGACCGAGCTCCACGTTGCCGACGATGTGGTCAATGGCCGCGATGCCCGTGTCCGGCGCGGGCGGCGGGTTCACGATGTCCTGGAAGCCGGGGAACGTCCCCCGGTAGCCCTCGCGCTCGATGAAGGAGTGCAGCGTGTCGCCGTAGGTGGCGATGGAGGCGCGCACGAACCGGCCGTGCCCGTCCTCGAACTCCTGCGGCTCGCGCACCCCGCGGGCGCCCCGGCGGACGGCTTCGTTGTAAGCGGCGGCGGCGTCTTTTACCCGCAGGGCGATGTCCCGCACGCCGTCGCCGTGTCGGGCGATGTGCGAGGAAACCTCCGGCGCCGTGTCCGGCCCGAGCGGGGAAGTCAACAGGAAGCGCACCTGCCCGCGGCCGAGCAGCCAGGAGGCCCGGTCGCGCACGCCCGTTTCCAGCCCGGCGTAGGCCAGGGGGATGAGCCCCAGCGTGGTGCGGTAGAAGTGCGCCGCCTGGCGCGCGTTGGACACGTAGAACTCGACGTGGTCAATGGAGTGAAACGCAAGGGGGTCGGTCTTCATGGCAGGGGGGGAACAGGCAAACTTGAACGGCGTTCAAGAATTCGGAACACAACGCCCATCCGGTCGGGGACGCAAGGGGGAGTGCCGGCTACGGGACCACCTCGATCCGCCGCTCCGTCGTCGTTTCCCCGTCCGCTGCCACGGTGACTTCCCCGCGGAAACGCTTGCCCGCCAGCAACAGCGGCACCCAGAGCCGGTCGTCGTCCCACATCTCGTCATACGGCAGGGCGTCCCGCGGGAACCACCGGGGGACGGCCTCCGCCGTCTCGTGCGCCGGCCCGCCGGCGTGCGCGTGGGCGAGGAACACGAGGCACCGCAGGACGCTCCCGTCGGCGAGAAACCGGAACACGAGTTCCCCGCGTTCCTGCGGGTCCAGCGGGGTCACGCCGACCTCCTCCTCCGTCTCGCGCACGGCCGCGGCCAGGGCGCTCTCCCCGGGGTCCACCTTGCCGCCAGGCGCGTTGATCTTGCCCGCGCCGATGCCGCGCTTTTTGTGGATCAGCAGGACGCGCCCGTCCTCGACGAGGAAGAGGAGCGTGACGAGTTGGGGCGATATCACAAGCGGCAGAAGGAGGGGCCCGCGAAACACGCGAAAGGACGCGAAAGAAAGGCCGGGAAAACAAAACTTCTTCTCTCTGCCCTTTCTCTTCGCGTCTTTTCGTGTCTTTTCGCGCGTTTCGCGGGCTCTCCCTCCTGCCTCCCGCCTACTCGGTGATGATGTCTTTATACGTCATCCCCGCCGGGATCATCGGCAGGACGTGCTCCGTGTAGGGCACCATCACGTCCAATAGATAAACCTCCTCCGACGCCAGCATCCGCTCCATCGCGGCCCGCAGGTCGCCCTTCTTCGTCACCCGCTCGCAGGTCACGCCGAAGCCCTCGCAGATCTTCACGTAATCAGGGTAAATGCCCGTCGGGTTCTTCGGGTCGCCGAGATAGGTGTGGCCGCGGTTGGACTTGTAGAAACGGTCCTCCCACTGCACCACCATGCCGAGGTGCTGGTTGTTCAGGATGATGGCCTTCGCCGCGATCCCCTCGACCTTCGCGCACGCCAGCTCCTGCACGTTCATCAGGAACGAGCCGTCGCCGTCAATGTCCACCACCTGCCGGTCCGGGCAGGCCACCTTCGCGCCCATCGCGGACGGAAACCCGAACCCCATCGCGCCCAATCCCGCCGACGTGATGAACGACCGCGGGCGGAGGTATTCGTAATACTGCCCCGCCCACATCTGATGCTGGCCCACGCCCGTCGTGACGATGGCCTCGCCCCGCGTCAACTCGCTCAACATCTGGATCACCGCCTGCGGCTGGATAGTCTCCTCCGTCTGCCCCGGCAGCGGTTTGAAGCGCAGCGGATGCTGCTCCTTCCACGCCACGATCTGCTCGTCCCACGCGCGGAACCGCTCCGAACGGCTGCCCGGCCGGCGGTGCCAGCCGGCCGTCGCCAGCAACTCGTTCAACCGCGTCAACGCCTGTTTGACGTCCGCGATGATCGGCAGCCGCACGACCTTGTTCTTGTTGATCTCCGAGGCGTCAATATCAATGTGCACAATCGTCCCGTGCTCGGCGAACTTCTCCACCTTGCCCGTCACCCGGTCGTCGAAGCGCACGCCGATGGCCAGCAGCAGGTCGCTCTCGTTCACCGCGTTGTTGGCATACACCGTTCCGTGCATCCCGAGCCATTTGAGCGACAACGGGTGGTTCTCCGGGAACGAGCCCACGCCCATCAGCGTCGTCGCCACCGGGATCTGCGTGCGGTCCACGAACTCCATCAGCGCATCCGCCGCCCCGGCGGAGATGATGCCCCCGCCGCAGTAGATCATCGGCCGCTGGGCGTGCTCGATCAGGCCCATGACCTCGTTGAGCGCCACCTCGTCCAGCGAACGTTCCGGCGTGTAGCCGCGCAGGTTCGCCCGCGCGGGGAAAATCGGCTGCGTGCGCTGGTTCTGGATGTTCTTGGGCAGGTCAATCAGCACCGGCCCCGGCCGCCCGCTTTGCGCGATGTGGAAGGCCTCCTTCACGATGCGCGGGATGTCGTTGATGTCCCACACCAGGTAGGAGTGCTTGACCACGGGCAGCGTCATCCCGAAAACGTCCGTCTCCTGGAACGCCCCGCGCCCGATCATCTCCTGCGGCACCTGCCCGGTGATGGCGATGAGCGGGATGGAGTCCATGTAGGCATCCGCGATGCCGGACAACAGGTTCGTCGCCCCCGGCCCGGAGGTCGCCATGCACACCCCGGCCCGGCCGGTGGCGCGGGCGTAACCCTCCGCCGCGAAGACCCCGCCCTGCTCGTGCCGCGGCAGGATGGTGCGAATCTTCTCCGAACGGGTTAACGCCTGGTGGATGGGCATCGAGGCCCCGCCGGGATACGCGAAGATGGCGTCCACGCCCTCGCGCTCCAGGCAGGCGACGAGGATTTCCGCCCCGTTCATCACCTCGCCGCGGTCGGGCAGCGGGGAAGTGGCAACGGTTTGCACGCTGGTTTCAGCGGCGGCGGCGGGAGCGGGCGCGGTGGGCGAGTTCATGGCAGAAAAAGACGGCGAAACGGGCGGCCATGATACAGGCGCGGGGCCGGTGGCGGCAAGGCCGTTTCTGAAGGGGCGCGCTGGCTCCCGTCGTGCCCGCCGTTTGCAGGGACAGCGCCGCCCCCCGAATCCAGCGGGCACGACGGGAGCCAGCGCGCTCCTCCAGGGGGTCTCTCTACGCCGCCGGCTTGGCCTTGCGGGTCGGCGCCTTGCGCTCGCTCTTCTTCTTGCGGCCCACGCTGGCGACCTCGTCGGAACTCCGGCCGAACTGGGCCGACACCTGCTCGCGCACGTTGACGGCCATGTCGTTGAAGTCGTTCTCGGCTGCGGCGGCCTCGTCCCGGGCGGCGTCGAAGAGCGCCTTCAGGCGGCTTTCCTCCTTGTTCGTCGAGACATAACGGTCCCGGGCGGCCGTCGCCTTGGCTAACGTGTAGGCGTCGTTCGCCGGTTTGTAGCCGGAAACGGTGGTTTCCAGGTTGTTAATCGTTTCGACAGCCGCGTTGAGAATTTTGGGGTTGACGCGGTTGGTTTTGGAATTCGCCATAGGACGAAGAGCAAGCTGCCAAAGCCTCTCGCCGTCAACAGAAACCATGCCTGCACCCTCCGATTGCCAACGTGGACCGGCAAAATGCTATTCGGGACTGGCAGATTGACATTATTAGGCTCCATAATGATCGTCTTAAGACGAATATTGCCATGATGACCGTTCAGAAAGTCATTCTTTGGCTTCAGAAAAGCATTGTGCCTACAAAGAATCGTCTTCTGCGACCGGCGAAGACCTTTCTTCGGGCGCGGAGACGCCTTCGCCCGCACCGAAATCTTCGGGTAACCCGGCGACGAGCTTCACCGTTTCCACGCTGACGGTGATGACCTGGCCGAGGAGGCGCAGGATGGCCGTCTCGTCGTCCGGCCGGTTCGGGTCGGAGGTCAAGCCGCTGTTCTTATCGTGGGAAACGGCGAACTGGTCTAGGACCCACTCCAGCGCGGAGCGGTTGCCGAGCCGGTAGGCGTGCGCCTCCGGGGGGATGCCCTCCAGGGTGAGGAAGGCGTTGTAGCGGATGGCGGCGCGGTCCGGGGCGGTGAAGCGCATCTTCTCCACGCGCAGGTCACGGCCGGCGGCGCGGTTCTCGACGCGCTTCAGGGGAAACTCAGGCTGCGTTTCGTAGCCGACGTGAAGTTCGGCCAGTTGGCGGCCGGCGTCGGCGAAGGCGCGGAAGTCCGGGGCGAAGGGGATGCGCGGCAGTTCCCGGCGCAGGTTGCCCGCGAAACGCTCCCGGTAGCCGGGGTGGTGGAGCAGGCCATAGACGTAGTGGAACAGGTCCCACTTGGTGATGGACTCGTCGCCGTAGTGTTTCCAGAAAGTGATCTGCGCGGCGTCGGGGATGTTCTCGCGACGGGCGGTTCCGTCTTCGTTGTATGTGTAGAAGGGGAAGCATTGGAACGCATCGCTACTCGCGCAGAGGTGCAAGTTAGCAATAATGTTTGTTGCTAAAACACTGAACGGCGAACGCAATCCAGTGTCCGAAACACAGATTGATACATTTTCCTTTTCGGCTTCAGACGTCGGAAAAAAGTCATCGAAGGAGCCACGCTCATCGTTCACCAAAGGACCGAAATAGTAGCTCAACTTCGCGAAGGGCCGGAACAATCCGATGCGGACATAAGCACTGGAAAACTTCAGTTTCGCCCCGCGAGCAAAATGCCGCTTAAGGTTGCGACTCCACTTGAGCTTTTCGTAATTAACGAAGTTGTCAATGTTCGCGGGGCGGCCCTCTTCTTGATAACGTGCAATCTCAGCGTTATAATTTGAGCAAAATGTTTTGACCTGCTTGATAAGTGTTTCTTCACCGAAGGCGTATGCCGTGTCATCGCGCGCGGTGTTGACACCTAAAGAGAAGGTCCGAAAGAGAACATCACCGCTACCCACCCCTGTTTTTACTTGCTTGCTGCCGATAGCGAGCATCTTATCAAATCCCGCGTCCATTCCGGCTGTCAGCCAATTGTGTTTCTTGTCCGGCTTTAGAACTTCCCACGGAATGTTGGCTGCGTTCTGCTTCAGGTCCAAGAACTCGTATTTCTGCCCACGCCGCCAATCTCCGGGGACGGCATAAAAGAATATCTCAGCCATCGTCGTTTAAAGGTTAATGCCTTCAATCACGGCCGTGAGGTGTAAAGCAGTAATCGCCACATCCTCCCCCTCATCGAGAAAGATATAAATTCGTGTATCGTCTGGACGGACATGAGCGTGCTCGAACGTAGGCACAAAAAACTGCCGCCCATCATCAGAGCGGATGGCGAATGGCTTGAACTGGTCGGCGCGGAGAAGTTCGCGGATGCGCTGAATCATAGATGTTTAAGAGTGTTTGATGGCCTTTACCCGTTTGCGAATAAGAAAGATGATACTCACGCCGACTTGGATGCCAAAGACATTGTGTGTAGTGCCTGACAGCTTTGGGTTCTTGCGCACGTTCCCGCCGAGGTCCACAACGTAGATTTTATCGAAGTCTTGCGAGAGATGTTTTCGCATCCCGTCGAAGGAAAGATCGTCGAGAAACGAATTGTTCGTCACGAAGGCAACGATGCCCTCGTCCCCCAATCGGTCGGACGCCCAACGGATGGCTTTGACGTAGGGGTCGCTGAGTTTGCGGAGCAGAGTAGCGCGCGAATCCGCCGCGTAGGTGTGGCTGACCCGTTTATCCAAGGTCGGATACTTCCGGTTCTTGTTGTTGTCATTCTCGTCCTGCTGCCCAGCGTTATACGGCGGGTTGCCGAGGATGACGCGGATGGGCGCTTTCTTCTGCCGGTCCACGCGGGCGCTGTTTTGTTCGTTGAAAAACGAGAATTCGCCCTGGTCCTTCTCCGCCGTTTGAAAGGTGTCCACCAGACAGATGCCTTCAAAGGGCGCGTATTTCCCGACGGCCTCGTAGTAGGCGTGCTCGATGTTCATGCTCGCCACGTAATAGGGCAGGAGCATGACCTCGTTGGCATGGAGTTCCGTCGCATACTTGGCCGGCAGGTCCGTCGCCGGGATGCGCTGCATGGCGTTGACGACGAAGTTGCCCGTGCCGGTGAACGGGTCGAGCAGATGCACGCCGGGGCTGGCGAGGGTTTGCCCGAAGTGGGCCGTCAATAGGTGGTCCACGCTGCGGACCATGAAATCCACGATGGGCTGGGGCGTGTAAACGATGCCGTGGGTATCGGCGACCTTGACGGAGAAGCCCTGGAAGAAGCGTTCATAGACGGTGTTGAGGAATTTCTGCTTCTCGGAGAAGTCCGTGATGGTGCCGGCGGCGTGCTCGATGGCGACGTAGAACTTGTCGAGGCCGCGCAGGAAGTCTTCCCGGGAGAAGGCGGAGGCGGTGAGGCTCTCGACGACGACCTCGATCTCGCGGGCGATGACGTTGCGGCGCATGAAGTCGCCGACGTTGAAGATGCGCTTGAAGATACGCTCGGTGAGGATGTGCTGGATGAGCATCTCCTCGACGGCGGCCTCGGATAGCTCGGGGTTGAGGGAGCCGCGGCAGAGGGCGAGGAAGGCGAGGAAGCGGTCGCGGAAACCGGCGCTGCGTTTGCGCTCGCGCTGGATGATGGTTTTCAGGGCCTCGCCGTGTTCGGCGATGCGTTCCTTGAACTCGACGCTGGCCGCGTCCCATTCCGCGATGGCCGGCTCCTCGTAGCCCAAGAAGGCGCGGAGGGCGTCGGTGAGCTGGCCGGAGTCGTTGAGCGGGGTATCGAGCACGCGCTGGCCGTTCTGGTAGAGGACGGCGCGGCTGGGGGACTGGAAGAGGAGGTTGGTGGACGGGTAGCCGAGGGCGAGCTTCTTCTTGATCTCGCGTTCGAGGTCGTCGCCGGTGTCCTTCGCTTCCCACAGGCCGTGGGCGAGGTTGTAGCCGTCCACCAGGGCGCCGTCCGCACGCAACGGCTGGCGGCTGCCGGGGCGGCGCAGGGGGTATTCGGGGACGAGTTTCCAGCCGATCTGCCGGGCGCAGTCGTCGAGGAGGACCTGAAAGGCGGAGCGGACGGCGGTTTCGTGCGTGACGCCGAGATGGGCGAAGTCGGCCAGGGAGCGGGCGTAGAGGTCGAGCGCCTTGCGGGAGGGGGTGACGGCGGGCATGACGGGGCGGGGGTAGGGAGGGTTATCCCTAACCCGCCGCCGATGCGCGCTCAATCACGCAGCCGGGCGGCGGGTTAAGGATAACCCCACCCTACCCTCGCCGCCGCGCCAACTCCGCCTCCAGCGCCCGGACGCGCGCGATGAGCTTCGGCAGGCGGCGGACGTTGACCAACGCCTGCCGGGCTTCCTTCACCGGCTCGCCGATCATGCCGAAGAGGACGGTGTCGGCCGGGGTGTCCTTTGACGCGCCACTCTTGGCGGCGACGACGACGCGGTCGCCCAGCGTGACGTGGCCGACGATGCCGGCTTGCCCGGCGAGGGTGACGTATTTGCCTAGCCGCGTGCTGCCGCTGACGCCGGTCTGGGCGACGATGAGGCAGTGCGGACCGACCTGCACGTTGTGGGCGATCTGGACGAGGTTATCAATCTTGGTGCCCTCGCCGATGTGCGTGCGGCCGAAGCGGGCGCGGTCAATGGTCGTGTTGGCGCCGATCTCCACGTCGTCGTCCACCTGGACGTAGCCGCGCTGGGGGATTTTTTCGTGCCGGCCGTTGGTTAACTCGAAGCCGAAGCCGTCCCCGCCGAGCACGGCGCCGGGCTGGATGACGACGCGGTTCCCGAGCCGGGTGCCCTCGCGCAGGACGACGCGGGGGTGCAGGTGGCAGTCCTCGCCCACGACGGTGCCCTGACCCAGGAAGACGCCGGCGCCGACGACGGAGCGGGCGCCGACGGTGACGTCGTCCTCCAACACGGCGTGCGGGCCGACGTGAACGCCGTCGGCGAGGAGAACGTTTTGCCCGCGCACGGCCGTGGGGTGAACGCCGGGGGCGTGGGCCGGCGCGGGCGGGGCGAAGCGCTCGATGAGCCGGGAGAAGGCGAGCGTCGGGTTCGGGACGGCGACCAGCGCGGCGGGGAGGTTGAGGGCGCCCAGTTCGCCGACGTGCGAGGCGGGGACGAGCACGGCGCCGGCGGCGGTGCGGCGCAGGGCGGGGAGGTATTTGGGGTTGCCGAAGAACGTGGCGTCCGCCGGCCCGGCGTCGTCCAGCGTGGCGATGCCGCCGATGGGGGTCGCGGGGTCGCCGCGGTGGAGCTCGCCGCCGACGAGGGCGGCGAGGTCGGCGAGGGTGAAGGGGGAGGAGGGTTGTAAAGCCATCGAGGTGGACGGCGCGGTCCCTCGCGCCGTTTAACTGCCGCGAAGCAGCTTGGAATCTCCGGTGCTTCGCGCAACCAGCGGCGCGAGGGACCGCGCCGTCCACCTACGAAAAAGGCCCAAGTTCCAGGCTTTCACACCTTGAACCTTGGGCCTTTCCGGAGCCGG